>NZ_JBEZJZ010000008.1:0-155603 GCF_040651455.1 Streptomyces sp. NPDC048483 | reverse complement strand
CTCCCTGCGCGCCCAGGGCGACGGCAGCCTCGACCACTCCGCCCTCCTGCGCGGCGTCGAGCGCCTCTCCGGCCACACCATCGAAGGCTGACACCGGGGTCTGGCTCCCTTCGGGAGCCGAACAGCCGGCGCCGCGACTGCCGCACTGCAGTCGCGGCGCCGGCTTGCTGCGTTCAGCCGGTCTGCCCGTTCAGCCGGTCTGCCCGTTCAGCCGGTCTGCCCGTTCAGGGTGACGGGGAGAGCCGCCAGCCCACGCATCAGCCGCGTCCGCCGCCAATCGAGCGCATCGGTGCCCTCTTCCGTACGCCGCAGCTCCGGGAACCGCGTCAGCAGCACCTCGAACGCGATCCGCGCCTCGAGGCGGGCCAACGGCGCCCCCAGGCAGTGGTGCGGTCCATGCCCGAACGAGAGATGGCCGGTGGGCCGGTCCAGCCGTACGGCGTCGGGTGCGGGGAACTGCGCCGGATCCCGGTTGGCGGCGCCGGGGGAGACCAGCACGACGTCCCCCGGCTCGATCCTGGCGCCGCCCAGCTCCATCGCCTCGGTGGCGTAGCGGAAGGTGGCGGTGGTCATCGGCGCGTCATAGCGCAGGAATTCCTCGATCGCGCCGGGCAGCAGCCCGGGATCGGCTTGGAGGCGGGCGCGATGGGAGTACCTCCCAGCGGTAGCTGGGGGACGGTCGTCCTGGAGCAGGGCCAGCATGCCATTGCCGATGAGGTGGGTCGTGGTCTCGTGCCCGGCGACCACCAACAGCACGGCCAGGGAGCCCAGTTCGGGCTCGGTCAGCCGGTCCTGCTCGTCCCTGGCGGCGATCAGCGCGCTGAGCACGTCCTCCCCGGGCGCGCGGCGCCGTTCTGCGATCAGCTCCGTCATGTAGTCGCTGAGGGCATGGGACGCACGGTCGACGACGGAGTCCGGATCCGCGGCCGCGAACAGGGTGTTGGACCAGCGCCGTACGGCCGCCCGGTCCCGCTCCGGCACGCCGAGCAGCTCGCTGATCACGGCGATGGGCAGCGGGGCGGCGTACTCCTCGATGAGGTCGGCGACCCCGTGTGCGGCGAGGCGCGCGGCCAGCGCATCGGCCAGCCCCTCCGCGATCTCGCGGATACGGGGTTCCAGGCGGGTGACGGCCGCCGTGGTGAAGGCCTTCATCGCCAGCTTCCGCAGCCGGCCGTGGTCGGGCGGGTCGGTGGCGAGCATGGTGCGGCTGACGGCGGGCGCCAGATCGCGGGTGGCGGGCCTGCCCGCGAAGTACCGGGCGGTGTCCTTCGACAGCCGCCCGTCGGCCAGCGCCGCCCGCGCCGCCGCCCATCCGGTGACGACCCACGTCCGCCGTCCATTACCGGTCGGTATCCGCTGTACGGGACCGCGTTCCCGCAGGGCGGCGAGCGCCGGATACGGATCCCGGGAGAACTCGCTCGAGTCCAGGGGACCGCTCACGGGCGGCCGCCCAGGTCCAGGGCCTTGCGCAGCAGCCGCAGGACGGCCGTCTGGTCCTCGGCGCTCAGCGCCGCCAGCGGTGTCTGCCCCACCATCGCCTCGATCAGCTCTCCGCGCACCAGTGCCCCCTTGTCCGTCAGCTCCACCGTCTTGGACCGCCGGTCCGCCAGGTCGGGCACCCGCTCCGTGAGGCCCTGCCGCTCGAGGCGGGTCACCAGGAACGTGGCACTGGAAGGATCGCAGTGCAGCAGACCCGCGAGGACCTTCATCGACGGGGCGGGCAGCGCGGGATCGAGCGCCCACAGCGCGTCCGCGAGCGGCACCGTCAGCCCCAGCCCGTCGAGCGTCTCCCTGAGCTCGGCCTGGGACGCGCCGATGACCTCGCGGACAGCGATGAGCAGCTTCCGCGTGACGTCGTCCGGTGTCGGTGTCACCACACGCCCAGCCTACGGCGGACTCCTTGGAGGCTCGAAGCTTGGGCTCACCGCCCGTTTGCGGAGGCATTCGACGTGCGCCGACACGGAGCCCGGCGCACCCTGGTCTCATGACCGAGCACCCGCCCGTCATCGTGCACCCGCCGACGCCTTCCGGTGGCCGGCGCGTGACCGTGCGTGGGCAGATCGTCGGCCTCGCCCACGGCCGCGGCGATGTTGCCGAATTCCTCCGCCGCGCGGGCGTGGCAGGACCGGCCGGGGAGATCGAGCTCGACAACCCCCGGCTCGTCGAATGGCGCGGGGGCAACCTGGACGACTGGCCGATGCCGCCGGCCTGAACCGCGGAGGGTGCGCGGCCGCCCAGGACGGTGGGCGAGCGGCGCGCCGCGCTCGGGTCCGTTGCGGCGGGCCGCTTCGGCAGTGTCCGGCATGGACCGGCCGCGTCGGCCGGGTCAGAGCATCGAGCCGCCGGTGACGTCGATGCGCTGGCCGGTGATCCAGCGGGAGTCGTCGGAGGCGAGGAAAGCCGTGACGTCGGCGATGTCGGCGGGCTTGCCGAGGCGGTTGAAGACCGAGAGGGCCGCCAGCGCGGCATGCGCCTCCGGTGTCGCCCGCATCGCTGCGTTCATATCGGTCTCGATGAAGCCGGGGGCGAGGGTGTTCACCGTGATGCCCCGCTCGCCCAGGTCCTTGGCCAGGGTGAGCGTCATGGTCTCCACGGCGCCCTTGGACAGCGCGTACGCGATGGTCGAGGGGAACGCCGTAGTGGTCACCGCCGACGAGATGTTGATGAGGCGTCCGCCGTCGCGCATCCGGCGCAGACCGTGCTGCGCGATGAAGAACGGTGCCTTGGTGTTTATCGCGATGGTGCGGTCGAACTCTTCCGGCGTCACGTCGCCGATGTGCCCCGGGAGGCTGATCGCCGCGTTGTTGACGAGGATGTCCAGACCCGGTTCCGCGCCGTACGCGGCGAGTTCGGCGTCAAAGGCGGCGAAAAGGGCCTCGGCGTCGCCGGGTACCCCCAGTTCCGCGCCGATGAGGAATCCTTGTCCGCCGGCGGCTCTGATGCTGTCGAGCGCTTCTTTGGCCGCGGAGTCGTTGCTGCCGTAATGGACGGCCACCAATGCGCCGTCGTGGGCGAGGCGTTGGGCGATGCTCCGGCCGATCCCCCTGCTGGATCCCGTTACCAGCGCGGTCTTTCCCTTGAGGTCACCCATGAAAATTGAGGCCTTCCGTTTGCGTGTGGCGGGCATGCTGCCGCCCCATGATTGCCGATGGCGGCCCGGGGCCGGTTGCCGGGTTGGTGGCCAGGCCGTACGGGTGCTCCGCACCGCGCGACGCGCCTGTGAGCCGCCGGCTCAGGCGCGTGCGTCCAGCGCCGTCAGGGAGGAGACGAACACCGGCTCGCCGTCCTGTGTGCCGGTGACCTGGACCGTCGTGGTGGTGGGCAGCGCGGACGGGATGCGCCGCGCCTCGATGACGCAGGGGGTGCCGTGCTCGGCGTAGCGGCGGAATTCGGTGCCGAAGGCGTACGGCACGAAGGTCTGCGGCGCGGTCAGTGCGCGGGCGGCCTGCTGGGCGGCGTCGAGCAGCAGCATTCCGGGGATGTGGTCGTTCGCCGGGTTCACCATCGCGGCATGGCCCGGCGCTATCCGCAGCTGCCAGCGGTCGGGCCGGTCGGTGGGGGAGAGCAGGACATCGCTGTCATGCGCGCTGCCGGTCAGCTGGTGGGGGACGGGGGTGGGGAGTGGGCCGAGGGTGCGGCGGGCGGTCAGCCGGTCACCGCGGATCCGGCGGTAGACGGCCGGGGAGGTGACGGTGACGTCGGAGTGGCCGGTCGCCACGATCCGGCCCTCCTTGCGGAAGGCCATGGCGAAGTAGCCGCTGGTCAGCGCGCCGGCCCGGAACCGCAGTCGGCTGCAGTTGACATCGATCGTCAGCTGGGTGGGGCCGCGTCCAACGGCCAGGTGCTCGGGGTGCGTTGTATAGACGAGGTCGCCGAGGATGAAGTGATGGCCGACAGGTACGCCGAGTTCGGTGTGACAGAGCAGCAGCCCCGCCTGCCGAATGCTCTCGCCGGTGAGAATGAGGTGGTGGCGGCCGTGGACCGGGGTGAAGTACCCGTGATCGTGCGGCCACTGCGCGGTCAGCGAGAACCGGGAATCGTCGTGCCGTCGCCATGAAGTGACCAGAATGTCGTCGATGAAGGGACGGTGCACGAACTCCCGGGGTACGTAGGGTCCGCGGCGATGCCCGGTGGTGGTGTGATGGTTCCGGTTCAGGCGCGTCTGATGTGGAGCCCTGGGCTGAATCGTGCCGCTGACGTGCATCGTGTCGCTCATGACTGCCCCCAGGCATCTTCATGGTATGAGGTCCGACGCTGTTAAGATACGTACCATCCGGTTTTATTTTCAATGCCGGGACGGCGAATTGGAGCAAGTAGCTGACCCAGGGGCGAATTGAGCGATAGCTAACTCATGCGGAACGTGAAAACAACGAGAGACAGGAGGCGTCCTGTGGCACAACAGGACCGCGCGATCCGGACCCGGCGACTGATCTTGGAGGCGGCCGCGTCGGTTTTCGACGACCGCGGTTACGACCGCGCGACCATCGCCGAAGTCCTCGAGCGCGCCGGTGTGACGAAGGGCGCCTTGTATTTCCACTTCGCTTCCAAGGAGCAACTCGCGCTTGCCGTGCTCCAGGAGCAGGTGGTGGACATTGTGGTGGAGCCGCAGAAGATCAAGCTGCAGGAGTTCGTCGACGCGGGTCAGGTGCTGGCATACCGGCTGCGCAGCGACCCGATCCAGCGCGGGGCGGCCCGGCTGGCGGTCGAGCAGGGCTCCAACCACCTTGACCGCAAGCAGTCGATGCTCGCCTGGACCCGGTTCGTCGAGGGTCTGCTGAATCAGGCGAGAGATCGCGGCGAAATCCTGGACAGCGTCGTCGTGAACGATACCGCCGAGCTCTTCGTCGGAGCCTTTGCCGGACTGCAGTTGATGTCGAATGCCCTGACCAATCAGGCCGACCTCAGCCACCGCCTTACCGTGTTCTTCGAACACACTCTCCCCAGCATTGCGGTACCGGCCGTGCTGGCCAGGCTCAAACTGGAACCGGAACGCGGTGCCGAGCTCGATGCGGCGCTGCAAGGGAGAGCGTCGGCGGACGCCGCATCGTCATGAGTCGTGCGCGGTGCGTTGTGTGGAGCTAAAACAAACCGCTCAGACGGTTTGGTTCTGGCGGTGGGAGGCGCCACAGGGTCCGCGGCGCCGCCCGCTGTCTGCCGGGTGGCCCGGGGGAGGTCGGATGCACGGGGGTGCGGCGGGGCGGCGTGATCCGAGGGGTGAGGGGGATCACGGCCGACGTCGTCGGAAGCCGTCCCGCAGGACGGAATAGGCGGCCAGGCCAAAACGTTCGGCATGCATGTATTCACGGTTCCGGCGATGCCGGGACCGTGCGCCACATCTGCAGGCGATGCCGTGCGCCAACGGCCGCCGTCAGCTCTGCTTTGCCCCGACGACACCCGCTCCTGCCGCCCTGGAGGCCGCACGCATGACCCGGACGACGACCGACCAACTTCCCGGAAGGACACCGGCCCCCGACGCCGTGCACACGGTCCCCGACCCGTCCAAGGGCGGGCACCGCAGAGGCGGCCGTGGCATCGTCCCGGTGCTCGCCTTCTCCGGCATCGTCGTCGCGGTGATGCAGACGCTGCTCGTGCCGGTCATCAAGGACCTGCCGACGCTGCTCAACACGGCTCCCAGCAACGCCACATGGGTCATGACGGCCACCCTCCTCGCCGGCGCCGTCTCGACGCCCATCATGGGGCGCCTCGGCGACCTCTACGGCAAGCGGCGGATGCTGCTGACCAGCCTGGCCGTGATGGTCGTCGGCTCGCTGATCTGCGGCTTCACCAGCGATCTGCTCACCATGATCGTCGGCCGGGCGCTGCAGGGCTTCGCCATGGGCGCCATCCCGCTGGGCATCGGCATCATGCGCGACGAGCTGCCGCGCGAACGGCTCGGCTCGGCGATGGCCCTGATGAGCTCGTCCATAGGTGTCGGCGGCGGCCTCGCCCTGCCGGCCGCCGCACTGGTGGCCCAACACGCTGACTGGCACACCCTGTTCTTCGGCGCCGCCGGACTCGGCGTGCTCTCGATGCTGCTGACGCTCGTCGTCGTACCGGAGACGTCCGTACGCGCCCAGGGACGCTTCGACGTGGCCGGCGCCATCGGGCTGACCGCCGGGCTGGTCGCGCTGCTGCTGCCCCTCACCAAGGGCAGTGACTGGGGCTGGGGTTCGCCCACCACCCTCGGGCTTTTCGGCATCGCCGTGGTGATCCTCGCCCTCTGGGGCCTGATGGAGCTGCGGATCTCCGACCCGCTGGTCGATCTGCGCACCAGCGCCCGCCGCGAGGTGCTGCTCACCAACATCGCCTCCATCACGGTCGGTGTGGCGTTCTACGCGATCTCCCTGGTCCTGCCGCAGCTGCTCCAGCTTCCGGCATCGACCGGCTACGGCCTCGGACAATCCATGGTGGTGGCCGGCCTCTGCGTGGCGCCGCTGGGCCTGACGATGATGTGCGTCGCCCCCCTGTACGCGCGGATCGCCGCCCGGCGCGGCCCCAAGATCTCGCTCCTGCTGGGCATGCTGGTCATCGCGATCGGCTATGGCGCGGGCATCGGCCTGATGAACGCCGCCTGGCAGACCGTCATCATCGCGGTTGTCGTCGGCGCGGGCATCGGCCTCGCCTACTCTTCGCTGCCCGCGCTGATCATCGGCGCCGTCGACCCGTCCGAGACCGGCGCGGCCAACGGCCTGAACACCCTGATGCGGTCGATCGGTACGTCCGTGTCCAGCGCCGTGATCGGCATGGTGCTGGCCCATATGTCCCAGGACTTCGGCCCGGTCACGGTGCCGACCATGGCCGGCTTCCGGGTCTCCTTCCTGATCGCCACGGCCGCCGTCCTGATCGGCGTCGTCGTGGCGGCGTTCCTGCCGTCGCAACGCAAGGCATCCCGTACGACGCCGACGCCGACGCTGGTCGCGCAGAGCGCGGAGGAGGGGGCGGGGGCGGGCCCCTCGGCCGCGCCGCCCGCTCTGCCGGCAAGCCCTGCCCCGCTCGCGAAGTCCGCGCCGTCCTGGGCGCAGTCCGATGCCGGGGTGACGGTGGACCTCGCCGCGCACGCCGCCTCCGGTACCTCCACGGCCGACGTCTCGGTCGGCTTCCAGGGCCGCGTGCTGGACCCCGCCGGCACGCCCGTCCCCCGAGCGACCGTCACCCTCATCGACCGTCAGGGCCGCCAGGCCGGAGTCACCACGGCGGACGGGGACGGCCACTACGCCCTCGCGGTCCCCGCCACGGGTACCTACGTCCTCACCGGCGCCGCACCCGGCCGCACCCCGCACGCGGCCTCGGCCACGTACGAGGACGAGGGCGCGCCGGCCACCGTCGACCTGGTCCTCACCGGCACCGGCCGGCTGGGCGGCACCCTGCTCGGCGGCCCCGACGGTACCCCGCTGGCCGGCGCGAGCGTGGTGGTGACCGATGCCCGTGGCGATGTTGCCACCCGTACGACGACCGGCGCCGAGGGCACATGGGAGGTCTCCCACCTCCCGTCCGGCACCTACACCCTGGTCCTCGGTGCCCCCGGCCATCAGCCCGAGGCACGCGCCGTCGAGCTCCCCGGCGCCGAGGCGGCACGCCAGGACGTCCGGCTGGGACCGACCGCGACCGTCCGCGGCACGGTCCGCGGCACCGACGGCCGCCCGCTCGCCGATGCGGCGGTGACCCTCCTCGAGGACGGCTCGGTCACCGGCCACACCGTCACCGGCCCGGACGGCGTCTTCACCTTCGCCGACCTGACGGGACGTCACTACACCCTCTCGGCGGCCGGCTACCCGCCGCACGCCACCCCGATATCCCTGACCGGCGGCGCGGACGAGGTCCTCGACCTGGAGCTGGCCCAGCCGTTGGGAACGGCCGGCTGACGTACACCGGCCCCGCCGCCCCCTTCCGCGGCTCCCGGCTGCGGAGGCCGGGCGGCGGAGCCCAACGGTCCGCTCGCAGGGCAGCGGTCGCGCGTACGGCCGTGGTCGCGCGTACGGCAGCGGTCACCGCTTCTCGCCGTCCCGCCACGGCCTGGCACGGCAGCGAGCGAGTGGGCGAGCAGAGGGGGCCACACAGCCGGAGGCCTACCGGCGCAGCAACTCCCGCAATGTGGCCTCCAGTTCCGTCTGCAGCGTGCGGCTCGCCGTCTCCCCGTCGCCGTTGATCACGGCCTCCACCAGCTCCGAATGGCGGGCATCGCCGTGCGGCGGGTCCGGGTCGCGGAGTCCCAGCAGTTCTACGAGTTCGATCAGACCCTGGCGCAGGACGGGGACGAATTCGGCGAACAGGTCGGTCAGTACGGGATTGTGCGCGGCGTCGACCACGGTCGAGTGCAGGGCGATGTCCGCGTCCACGAAGGCGGCGTGGTCGCTTCCGGACCAGGCCGTGCGCCGGCCCTCGACGGCCGCGCGCAGGGCCGCGACGTCGGCTTCCGTGCGACGGTCGGCGGCCAGGCGGGCGGCCTGGACCTCGACCATCATGCGGACCTCGTAGACATCGGCGACGGCCGCGCGGCGCAGGCGGGTGGGCCAGTCCTCGGTGGGCTCGGTGGCGATCACGAAGACGCCGGCGCCCTGGCGCGGCCGCACCAACCCGGCGCCGGCCAGGGCCCGTACGGCTTCGCGGACCGTGGAGCGGCCGACGCCGAGGGTTTGGGCCAGGGTGGTTTCGCCGGGGAGCTTGGTGCCCACCGGCCAGTGACCGCCGCTGATCTGGTCGCGCAGCCGCTGGGCGGCCTGTTCGACCAGGGGACTGGGGCGAAGGGCCTCGAGAGGCATCGGGTGTTTCGCCATCCGGTGCTGTCCGCCACCTCTCATGTGACTGACCCTCAACTTGTCTGAGGAGTAGGTTGTCTGAGGAGTTGTTTCGGGGTTAGTGTAGCCGCCATGAAGCTGCGTGGTCTCCTTCTCGGCCGCCGCGGCGGGGCCTGACGCGACCGGCACCCCGCCGCGGGGTTCGGTGCTGCCGGTCTCCCTCCGGCTCCTGAAAAGGACAGCGATGCCCAGCAGCAGTAAGCCCCGGTCCGCCGCCTTCCCCTCCCTCCGTACGCCCGACGGCCCCGTCCCCGGCGCCGCGCCCGCCTGGAATCCGCAGCGCGGCAGCGCGATGCCCTTCGCCCGCTACCGGCCCGCCCATGAGCGCGTCGACGTACCGCTCACCGACCGCGCCTGGCCCGCCGCCCGGATGGAGCGGGCCCCGCTGTGGGTGCCGGTCGATCTGCGGGACGGCAACCAGGCGCTGGTCGAGCCGATGGACACGCCCCGTAAGCGCCGGATGTTCGACCTGATGGTGGCGATGGGGTTCAAGGAGATCGAGGTCGCCTATCCGTCCGCGAGCCGTACGGACTTCGACTTCGTACGGCACCTCGCCGAGAGCGGCGCCGTGCCCGATGACGTCACCGTCGTCGTCTTCACCCCGGCCCGCCGCGAGCTGATCGAGCGGACTTTCGCCGCCATCGAGGGGCTGCCGCGCACCGTGGTGCACCTCTACACGGCCACCGCGCCCACCTGGCGCGAGGTCGTCCTGGGCCGCAGCCGTGACGAGGTGCACGCCCTGGTGCGTGACGCCGCCATCTACATGGCCCAACTGGCGGCCACTCGGCCGCAGTCCGACATCCGGTTCCAGTTCTCGCCCGAGGTCTTCAACCTCACCGAGCCCGATCTGGTCCTGGAGATCTGCAACGGGCTGACGGAGCTGTGGGAAGCCTCGCCCGACCGCCCGGTGACCCACAATCTGCCGGCCACCGTCGAGATCGCCACGCCCAATGTGTACGCCGACCAGATCGAGTACATGCACCGCCACCTGGAGCGGCGCGACGGGGTCATCCTCTCTGTGCATCCGCACAACGACCGCGGCACCGGGGTGGCCTGTGCGGAACTCGCGGTCCTGGCCGGGGCCCAGCGGGTGGAGGGCTGCCTGTTCGGGAACGGGGAGCGCACCGGGAACGTCGACCTGGTGACGCTCGCACTCAATCTGCACACCCAGGGCGTCGACCCGATGATCGACTTCTCGGACATCGACACCGTCCGCCGTACGGTCGAGGACTGCATCCGGATCCCGGTCCACGTCCGCCACCCCTATGCCGGCGAGCTGGTGCACACCGCTTTCTCCGGCACCCACCAGGACGCCATCAGCAAGGGCCTGGCCCACCACGCCAAGCGCGCCGCCGAGCTGGGCGTACCGGAGTCGGACGCGCCCTGGAACGTGCCGTATCTGCCGGTCGACCCCGCCGATCTCGGGTGCAGCTACGAGGCCGTCATCAGGGTCAACAGCCAGTCGGGGAAGGGCGGAATCGCGCACCTGCTGCAGCGCGACCACGGCCTGGACCTGCCGCGGGAGATGCGGCCCGACTTCTCCCGTACGGTGCAGAGCGCCACGGACGACAGCGGTCGGGAGGCCACGTCCAAGGACCTGTGGGAGCTGTTTGGGAGCACCTATCTCGTGCCCGGGACGGACGGTCCGCTGGCGCTCGGTTCCTGGAGTGCCACCGAGGTCGCTCCGGGGGAGCACCGGGTCCTCTGTGAGGTGGGTGACGGCTCCTACGAGGGCACCGGGAACGGGCCGCTCGCCGCGTTCTGCGCTGCGCTGGCCGCCGCGGGGCACCCCGTCGACATCGTCAGCTACGCCGAGCACGCCACGGCCTCCGGTCCGGACAGCGCCGCCGTCGCCTATGTCCAGTGCCGGATCGGCGGCGTCACGTACTGGGGCGCGGGCCGGGACACCTCCGTGCTGATGGCCTCGGTGCGGGCCGTGCTGTCGGCCGTCAACCGGGCGGCCGCCGACGGGGCGGGCGGAGCCGGCGGAACGGCCGTCGACGCCGGCTGACCGGACGGCCTCCCGGAGCGCCGCCTTCGTCTGCTCCGGGAGGCCGCCCACGGGGCGGGCGTACGCGTCCCGGACCCCGGCGACCGTGACTTCTACGGCAATCCGGTCCCCGACCCGCCGAGCATCGGCGCGTACCAGGGGCGGGGGGAGTAGGGCGCGGGCCCGCACCTGCGTGAGGCGCCTGTCCGCCGGGCGCCCGGTTTTCGTCAATGTCACCGGTGCGGGGCGGTGTCCGGCCGCCCATTGAGGCTGTTGCGGCGTCTGCCGTCGGCGGCGGTGCCCTGGGCAACGGCCCCACGGGCCCCACGGGCACCTTGCGGATCGCCGCGGCCACCGGTTGTCGGAGGTCTCCAGGGGCCGGTGGGGCCTGTGCGGCCAACGGGGAGGGAGAGGGCCGAGAGGGGGACGGCCGAACCGGGGAGGGGAGTGTTCGGTCCGGGGGAAATTCTGCGAGCCTGAGCGGCGCACCTGGAGCTCGGGGCGGTCGGGCGGACCGCCCGGGGCCCGCCGCCGGGCGACGGGCGCGACGGCTCGTTAGTGGTGCGTTAGCGCCTCGTTAGCGGACCGGCAGTGCCCGGGGTCACGCTGGAAGAACAACGGACCGACCGTGCGCACCCACACCCGAAAGGGTACGCAACCACCAGACGAGGGGGAGACTGATGTCGCTCACCACCCAATCCCTCGGCCGCGGCCGCCGGGTCGCCGCCGGATCACTGATCGCCGTCGCGGCGCTCGCGCTCACCGCCTGCCAGAGCGGGACGGACTCCGCGTCCCCCTCCTCGTCGGTGTCGTCGGCCTCCGCGCCCGCCTCGGCCCACAGCCCGGACGGCGGTCACGGTTCGCAGTCGTCCGGCAACAACACGCGGCCGTCCGGCAGTCAGGAGCGCTCCACCGAGGCCGCCGGTCCGTCGTCCGGCGCCGGGGCGAAGTCCCCCAGCGGTAAGCCGGGGGCCAAGGCCCCGAGCGCGTCCGGGTCCCACACCTCGGCCATGGCGGCGTCGGACCGCTGCACCGCGGACAACATGTCGCTGCGCCTGGGCCGCACGGACATCGGCGCGGGCAATATCCACGTCCCCCTGGTATTCACGAACAAGAGCAAGACGGCCTGTTCGCTGCGCGGCTTTCCCGGGGTCTCGCTGATCCAGCGCGACGGCTCGACCGTCGGCAAGCCCGCCACCCGCTCGGGCGGCGCGGGCGGCGCCGTCCGCCTCCAGCCCGGACAGAGCGCGCACGCCGTGCTGCACACGGTCAACGACGGCGTCTCGGACACGCCGTGCTGGTCCAAGTCGCAGCTGGTGTTCGTCTACCCGCCCGGCTCCAAGGAGTCGATGACCACCAACAGCGGTGGGCTGCGGGTGTGCGGCGGACGGTTCGATGTGACGACGGTGGAGGCCGGGTCCCTGGGCTGACGGCCGCCAGGGTCAGGCTGAAAGAAACGGCTCAGGCAGCGACAAACGCCTCCCGGTGGTCGCGCGCCCAGACGCGGAAGGTGCGGGCCGGGCGGCCGAGGGCCCGCGTCACCTCGTCGGTCACCACGGCATTGCCGCCCGCCCGTACGAGCCGGTCGCCGCGGAGCGCCACCTCGACGACGGACGGGTCCAGGCCGGCGGCGAGCAGCTGCCGCCGGGCCTCGTCCGGCGGCACCTCGGCCGTCCCGACCGGCCGGCCGAGCACCTCGGCGAGCTGAGCGGCCTGATCGGGCACGCTCAGCAGCTCCGGTCCGGTCACGGTGCGCACCGCGCCGTCGTGTGCGTCCGTGAGCAGCGCCTCAACGGCCACCGCGGCCACATCGCGCGGGTCGACGGTGCCCTGTGCACCCGTCCCGGTCGTATTCGGCACCGGCCGGCCCGCCCGTATCGCGCCGGCCCAGCGCAGCGCGTTCGAGGCGAGCGAGGTCGGTCGCAGGGCGGCCCAGGTCAGCCCGCTCCCGGCCAGCGCTTGTTCACCGGGCGCATGCCAGTCGGCCGGCGCGGTGCCCTCGTCGTCCGTCTCCGGGCCGCCGCCGATGGCCGACAGCTTGACCACCTTGCGTACGCCCAGGGAGCGCGCGGCGCCGATCAGGGCCAGGTCGTGGTCGGGGATCCACGCGCCGGGTGCGGTCAGCAGGAAGACGCTGTGTACGCCCTCGAGGGCGGCGCGCAGCGAGTCGGGGGCCTCGAAGTCACCGTGGACGGTGGTGCGGTGCCGGCCTGCGCGGACACGGGACGGGTTACGGGTCATGGCGCGGACGTCCGCGCCGCGGTCCGCCAGGAGGCGGAGGACTTCGCTTCCGATGGTGCCGGTGGCACCGGTTACCAAGATCATGGGGAGAGCGTGGCACCGCGGGACCGGCGCGCTATAGGAAGAATCGGCGGTCCCTGGGCCATCGGACAAGCCCTAGCCTGGTGCGGTGAATTCCCCACAGGAGCGGCTTGTGGTCCCGGGGCCCCTGCGGCCGTGGGTGGACGGGATCGGGCTCGCCGCATACGGCCGGGGCGGCGCGCTGACGCATGTACCCGACGCCGCCACCGTCCTCGTCTGGCGGACCGCCGGCGACGGTACGAGCGCGGTGAGCGTGATGGGGCCGCGTACGCAGGCGTCGTACCACGCCGCCAAGGACATTCCGGTGTGTGTACGGATTCGGATCGCACCCGGCGCCGCGCCCGCGCTGCTGGGGGTGCGGGCCGGTGAGGTCGTGGACCAGGTCGTGCCGCTGGGGGAGCTGTGGGGGCCGCGCGGCGAGCGGCTGGGGGAGGAACTGGCGGAGCTGGGGCCGGATCCGGCGCGTGCCGTTGCGCGGATCGCGGGGCTGCTGAGGGACCGGGCGGCGGGGCTGCCGGCCCATGGCGATGCGGTCCGGGCCGCGGCGGCCCTGCTCTCCGTACGGCCCGGTCGGCCCGCCGTACGGGTGGGGGAGGCGGCCCGCCGGGTGGGTCTGAGCGAGCGGCAGCTGCGGGACGTCTTCACGGCCGCCGTCGGGGTGGGGCCCAAGCAGTACGCGCGGCTGAGCAGGGTACGTACCGTCCTGGCCGGCGCGCGGGGCAGGTCATGGGCGCGGCTGGCCGGCGAGGCGGGGTACTACGACCAGTCGCACATGATCGCGGAGTTCCGTCGGGTGATGCGGGTGACGCCGACCGCGTTCACCGCCGGGCGGCTGCCCGCCGTCGCCTGCTGAGCGGCCCCGCGAGCGCGCCACGCCGCCCGTCACTTGAACGGCCCGCGTGAGCGCTCCAGGCGTGGTGATCGGTGCTACGAAGGGGAACGGAAACCGTTGTCCGCGCTCCGTTGCGCACCCCTGCACTGCACCCTGCGAGGAGGCATCCCCATGGATGCAGCACCGTCGTCCACCGCCGACCGCGCACAAGCGAACGGGACCCCGTCCGGTGAGGACGCGGGCCCGATCCATGTGCTCTGGATCAATGCGGGCCTGAGCTGCGACGGCGACTCGGTGTCGCTGACCGCGGCGACCCAGCCGAGCATTGAGGAGATCGCGCTCAGCGTGCTGCCCGGCCTGCCCAAGGTCCAGATGCACTGGCCGCTGATCGACTTCGAAAGCGGTCCGACGCAGGGCGCGGACACATTCATCGAGTGGTTCTTCAAGGGGGAACGCGGCGAGATCGACCCGTTCGTGCTGGTCATCGAGGGGTCCGTCCCCAATGAGTCGATCAAGCCGGAAGGGTACTGGTGCGGTTTCGGCGACAATCCCGAGACCGGCCAGCCGATCACCACCAGTGAGTGGATCGACCGGCTCGCCCCCAAGGCGCTGGCCGTCGTCGCGATCGGCACCTGCGCCACCTACGGCGGAATCCACGCGATGGCCGGCAATCCGACCGGCGCCATGGGCGTGCCCGACTACCTGGGCTGGGACTGGACGTCCAAGGCGGGCATCCCGATCGTGTGTGTGCCCGGCTGCCCGATCCAGCCCGACAACTTCTCGGAGACGCTGACCTATCTGCTCTACCAGGCGGTGGGCGCGGCCCCGATGATCCCGCTGGACGACCAGCTGCGCCCCACCTGGCTGTTCGGCGCCACCGTGCACGAGGGCTGCGACCGGGCCGGGTACTACGAGCAGGGCCAGTTCGCCACCACCTACGACTCGCCCAAGTGTCTGGTGAAGCTTGGATGCTGGGGTCCCGTGGTCAAATGCAACGTGCCCAAGCGGGGCTGGATGGACGGCATCGGCGGCTGCCCGAACGTCGGCGGCATCTGCATCGCGTGCACCATGCCCGGCTTCCCCGACAAGTTCATGCCGTTCATGGACGAGCCGCCCGGCGGCAAGGTCTCCAGTACCGCCAGCGCCGCCTATGGCACTGTCGTGCGCCGACTGCGCGACATCACCGCCCGGACCGTGGACCACGAGCCCAAGTGGCGCCACCGCGGCGACAAACTGACCACCGGCTACCGGTCCCCCTGGTGACCGGGGCCGTCCCCGTACCGCAGACAGCCGGACCGCATTCCGTCAGACCTCTCCCTCCCGCGCGCAAAGAAGGGCACGGCACACACGATGGCACCGAAGACAAAGGCGGCCGGTGACGGCAGCGGTCTGACGGAGATGTCCTGGGACCCGATCACCCGGATCGTGGGCAGCCTCGGCATCCACACCAAGATCGACTTCAAGCAGAAGCGGGTGGCGGAGTGCTACAGCACCTCGTCCGTCTTCCGCGGCTACAGCGTCTTCATGCGCGGCAAGGACCCGCGCGACGCGCACTTCATCACCAGCCGGATCTGCGGCATCTGCGGCGACAACCACGCCACCTGCTCGGTGTACACGCAGAACATGGCCTACGGGGTGAAGCCGCCGCACCTGGGCGAGTGGATCATCAACCTCGGCGAGTCCGCGGAGTACATGTTCGACCACAACATCTTCCAGGAGAACCTGGTCGGGGTCGACTACTGCGAGAAAATGGTCCGCGAGACCAATCCGGGGGTCTGGGAACTCGCGCAGCGCACCGAAGCCCCGCACGCCGGCGATCACGGCTACCGCACCATCGCCGACATCATGACCGCCCTCAACCCCATCGAGGGGGAGTTCTACCGCGAGGCGCTCCAGGTCAGCCGCTACACCCGCGAGATGTTCTGCCTGATGGAGGGCCGCCATGTGCACCCCTCCACGCTCTATCCGGGCGGCGTCGGCACGGTCGCCAGCGTCCAGCTGTTCACCGACTACCTCACCCGGCTGATGCGCTATGTGGAATTCATGAAGCGCGTCGTGCCGCTGCACGACGACCTCTTCGACTTCTTCTACGAGGCGCTGCCCGGCTACGAAGAGGTCGGTCGGCGGCGGGTGCTGCTCGGCTGCTGGGGTGCGCTCAACGACCCGGACCACTGCGACTTCACCTACCGCAACATGACGGACTGGGGACGGAAGATGTTCGTCACCCCGGGCATCGTCGTCGACGGGAAGCTCGTCACCAACGACCTCACCCAGATCAACCTCGGCATCCGGATCCTGCTCGGCAGCTCCTACTACCAGGACTGGGAAGGCCAGGAGCAGTTCGTCACCCACGACCCGCTGGGCAACCCCGTCGACCCGCGCCACCCGTGGAACCAGCACACCATCCCCGCCCCGCAGAAGCGGGACTTCCAGGACAAGTACAGCTGGGTGATGTCGCCGCGCTGGTTCGACGGCAAGGAGCATCTGGCGCTGGACACCGGTGGCGGCCCGATCGCCCGGCTGTGGTCCACCGCGCTCTCCGGGCTCGTCGACACCCCGTACGTCAAGGCCACCGGCCAGAGCGTCGTCATCCACCTGCCGCGCAGCATGACCAAGCCCGAGACGCGCTTCGAGTGGAAGATCCCCAAGTGGAGCAACGCGCTGGAGCGCAACCGCGCCCGGACGTACTTCCAGGCGTACGCGGCGGCCATGGCACTGCACTTCGCGGAGCAGGGCCTGGACGAGGTACGCGCCGGACGCACCCAGACCTGGGAGAAGTTCGAGGTCCCCGACGAGTCCATCGGCTGCGGATTCACCGAGGCGGTGCGGGGTGTGCTCTCGCACCACATGGTCATCCGGGACGGGAAGATCGCCAACTATCACCCCTATCCGCCGACTCCGTGGAACGCCAGCACCCGCGACACCTACGGCACGCCGGGCCCGTACGAGGACGCCGTCCAGAACACCCCCATCTTCGAGGAGAACACCCCGGACAACTTCAAGGGCATCGACATCATGCGCACGGTGCGCAGCTTCGACCCCTGTCTGCCCTGCGGCGTGCATATGTACGTCGGCGGCGGCAAGTCCGTACAGAAGATGCATGTGCCCACCGGACTGAGCGGACTCGGCGGATGACCGCCCCGACCGCCACGCCCGACGCCGGGACGACCACCGCCCCGGACGCCGAGACGACCGGCCGGCGCGTCGAGGAGGTCCTGGACCGGCTCGCCGGCGGCGGCAGTGCCGACGCCGGTGCGGCCGCCGAGGAACTCGTCCGCGCCCTGATGGACTTCTATGGCGCGGGGCTCGCCCGGATCATGCGGCTGGTCGGCGACAGCGAGCAATTCGCCTTGCTGGGCGATGAGTTGGTGGCCTCTCTGCTCGTGCTGCACGATCTGCATCCGGAGAATGTCAGGACCCGGATCGGCCGGGCCCTCGACACCGTCCGGGCGCAGCATCCCGTGGAGCTGGCGGGCTTCGACGCGGAGAGCGGTGAGCTGCGGCTGCGGTCCGGTGCCTCGGGCGGCTGCGGCTGCCCGAGCACGACGCAGGCGGCCCAGCAGGCGATCGAGAACGCCCTGTCCTGCTTCGCGCCCGAGGTGACCTCGGTGCGGCTGGAGACGGCCGGGTCCGGGCCGGAGCCGACGCTGCTGCAGATCTCCCGCCGACCGCCGACCACCGCCATGCCCTCGTGAGCGCCCGCCCCTTGGCGCCCCCGCACCCCGGAGCGCCCACCACCCACCGAGGCCTGCGCAGATTCCGCGCGCCGCAACCGCCCACCCCCGAAAGCTGCGAGCTGTGCGGCGCACTGCTCGCCGACCACGACCACCGCCACCTGGTCGACACCGGACGCCGCGCCCTGGCATGTGCCTGCACCCCCTGTGCGCTGCTCTTCGAACGGCCCGGCGCCGGCGCCGGACAGTTCCGTAGCGTCCCCAACCGCTGTCTGTGCGATCCGGGCCACACCCTCGACGACACCACCTGGGACCTCCTCCGCATCCCCGTCGGCGTCGCCTTCTTCCTCAAGAACACCGATCTCGACCGGCTGGTTGCGCTCTACCCCAGCCCGGCCGGCGCCACCGAGAGCGAACTCGACCCCGCCGCCTGGGAATCCGTCCTCGGCGCCACCACCCTCGCCCGCCTTCTCGAACCCGATGTGGAGGCCCTGCTGCTGCGCCGCCACGAAGGGCGGATCGAGTGCTATCTCGTGCCCGTCGACCTCTGCTACGAACTCGTCGGCCGGATGCGGCTGCTCTGGCAGGGCTTCGACGGCGGCGCCGAGGCGCGCGCCGCCGTCGCCGACTTCTTCACCCGGGTCGCGAGCCGCGCCCGCGCGCCGAAGGAGGACCACGGGCCGTGACCGAGCTGTCCTTCGTCTGCACCGGCGTCCGCGCCGATCCCTACGCCGCCGGCCCCACCCTCGTCTTCCGGCTGCGCATCACCGCCGCCGACCCTGCCCGGGTGCACGCCCTCGCGCTGCGCTGCCAGATCCGTATCGAGCCGGCCCGCCGCGGCTACGCCTCCGACGAGGCCGAGGCGCTGACCGACCTCTTCGGCGACCGCTCCCGCTGGGGCACCAGCCTCAACCCCCTCCAGTTCGCCCAGGTCTCCCTCGTCGTCCCCGGCTTCACCGGCGAGACGGAGGTGGACCTCCCCGTCCCCTGCACCTACGACCTGGACATCGCCGCCACTCGCTACTTCCACGCGCTGCGCGACGGCGAGGTCCCGCTGCTCCTGCTGTTCTCCGGCACGGTGTTCGCCGGCCCCGGCGGCTTCCGAGTGGCACCCGTGCCCTGGGACAAGGAGGCGCCGTTCCGGATGCCGGTGGCCGTCTGGCACGAGATGACCGAGCAGCACTTCCCGGGCTGCGGCTGGCTCCGGCTGTCCCGCGAGACCCTCGACGCGCTGCTCGCCTACCGCTCCCGGCGCGCCCTGCCCTCCTGGGAGGCGACCGTCGAGGCGCTCCTGGCATCGGCCGCGGCCGCCGCCCCCGCCCCGCCGCCCCACCCCTTCGCCGCCGCCCGCCCCGCCGCCCGCCCCGCCCCCGAGAGGACCGCGCCGTGACCACCAGCGTCCTGCCCGACACGATGGCGGCCCGGTTCGCCGCGGCCCGCCAGGTGGCGGACGCGGTGCTGTTCGAGGGCTATGTGCTCTACCCGTACCGCGCCTCCGCCGCCAAGAACCGGCTGCGCTGGCAGTTCGGCGTGCTCGTACCACCCCACTGGGGCGCCGACAGCGAGGAGCACTCCTTCCAGCGCACCGAATGCCTGATGGAGCCGCGGTCCGGCGCCCGGCTCTCCGCCGAGCTGCGGTTCCTGCACGCGCAGCGCCGTACGGTCCAACGCCTCGGTCCTGACGGCGAGTTCGCGGACGTCGACGCACTCGAACTGCCGGACCGGGTGCTGGTCCCCTGGGACGAGGGTGTCGAGGAGCGGGTCACCTGTGTCGTCCCCGTCGCCGAACTGGCGGCCGAGGGCGGCGCCTTCCCCTTCTCCCGGCCCGCCGCGGAGGAGACCGAGCCGGTGCACGACGCGGACGGCCGGCTCGTCGGGCGGCTGGTGCGCCGCCGCGAGCGGATCGAGGGCCTGCTGCGGTTCGCGGCAAGCGAACTCGACGGCCCCTACGCGGCGTTGCGGCTGACCGCCACCGTCGAGAACACCAGCACCTGGACCCCCGGCGACCCGGCCGCCGACCGGGACGCGGCGCTGCCCCGCGCACTGGTCGCCGCCCACCTCCTGCTCGGCCTCGACACCGGGTCCTTCCTGTCCATGACCGACCCGCCCGAGTGGGCCAAGGGCGCCGTCGCGGCCTGCCACAACCAGCACACCTGGCCCGTACTGGCGGGCGAGCCCGGCCGGGCCGAGGTGATGCTCTCCGCCCCGATCATCCTGGAGGACCACCCGGCCATCGCCCCCGAAAGCCCCGGCGCCCTCTACGACGCCCTGGAGATCGACGAGATCCTCACCCTGCGCACCGCAGCCCTCACCGACCAGGAGAAGCGCGAAGCGCGCGGCACCGACCCCCGCGCCGCCGAGGTCATCGACCTCGCCGACACGATGCCGCCCGAAGTGCTGGAACGGCTGCACGGGGCCGTACGGGCGCTGCGCGAGGTCACCGGTCCGGCGCCGGCCGCACCCGAGGACACGGCTCCCGGTGTACCCGGTCTGCACCCCGAAACCCCCTGGTGGGACCCGGAGAGCGACCGCAGCGTCGACCCCGTGCGCGATCGCGTCACGATCGACGGCCGGTCCGTCGGCGCCGGCAGCCGGGTGCTGCTGCGCCCCGGCAAGCGCCGTACCGACGCCCAGGACCTCTTTCTGCACGGCCGCAGCGCGCAGATCGAGGCCGTACTGCACGACGTGGACGGCGGGGTGCATCTCGCGGTGACCGTCGACGGCGACCCGGGGGCCGACATCCGGCGCGAGCAGGGCCGGTTCCTGTATTTCCAGCCCGACGAAGTCGCTCCCCTGGAGGACGTGTGAGCGCCGCCGCCTCTCGTGCCGAACAGCCACCGCGGACGCTGATCGCCGGCGTCGGCAACATCTTCCTCGGCGACGACGGCTTCGGCGTCGAGACCGTCCGCCGGCTGGAGGAGCACCCACTCCCGGACCATGTCGAGCTCGTCGACGTCGGAGTGCGCGGGGTGCACCTCGCCTACCAGATGCTGGACGGATACGAGACGGTGCTGCTGGTGGACGCCTCCGCGCGCGGCGACGCACCCGGCACCGTCCACCTCCTCGACGCCACCGACCCCGCCCCGGCCGCCTCGCCGCCCCCCGCGCTCGACGGCCACCACATGACCCCGGACAGCGTGCTCGCGCTGCTCGGCACGCTCAGCGAAGGCACCGGCGGCAGCCGCCCGCACCGCGTCCTGGTCGTCTGCTGCGAACCCGCCGACACCGAGGAAGGCATCGGCCTGAGCGAGCCGGTGGCCGCCGCGGTCGACGAGGCCGTGGAGCTGATCCTGCGGCTCGTCACCGGGGCGGAACCGGCCGGGGCCGACGCCCTGCCGCCCACCCGTGCCACCCACCAGTGAGAGGAACCCGACACCATGCTCAAACTCGCCCTCGGCGCGGCCCTGGCCGCCGCCCTCGCCGCCGTCATGTCCCAGCTGCCCGACATCAAGCGCTACCTGCGGATGCGGGCCATGTGACGCATCCACTCCCGGTGCCCCGGCGGCGCTGCACCGAACGGCGGACGCCACCGGGCCGCCCCGGCGAGGCACCCCGGACGCCCCGCGGCCGCGCCGTCTAATGGGCGGGCGGCACCCACCGGCCACCGAGACCGACCCAGAGAGATACCGATGCACGAGATGTCCATCGCGCTGGCGGTCGTGGACCAGGTCGAAAGCGCGGCCCGGCCCGCCGGGGCCACGGCGGTCGAGAGCGTCCGGCTCCAGGTCGGCGAACTGGCCGGAGTGGTCCCGGACGCCCTCGCCTTCTCCTTCGCACTCGCCTGTACGGGAACGGTGCTGGAGGGCGCCGAACTCGTCACGGAACCCGTCCCGGCGCGCGCCCGCTGCCGCCCCTGTGCCGACACCTGGCCGACGGGAATGCCGCCGCACCTGAACTGCCCGACGTGCGGCGGGGCGGACACCGAGCTGCTGTCCGGCCGCGAACTGCAGATCGTCAGCGTGAGCTGGCAGGACGCCCCGCTGCCCGTACCGACCCACCAGGAGCGCTGAGACCATGTGCCGTGTCGTCGACCTGCAACAGGCCGTCCTCGCCAAGAACGACGCCTGCGCCCGCACGCTGCGCGAGGACCTGGCGGCCCGCGGCACCGCGGTCGTCAACCTCCTCTCCAGCCCCGGCAGCGGCAAGACCGCCCTGCTGGAGCGCGAACTCACCCTCGCCCGACGGCGCGGCGTGCCGGTGGCGGCGCTCACCGCCGACCTGGCCACCGAGAACGACGCGCTGCGGCTGGCCCGCTCCGGAGTCCCCGTCAAGCAGGTGTGCACGGACGGGCTGTGCCACCTGGAGGCCGGGATGCTGGGCGGGCACCTGGACGGCTGGCTCCCGCCGGACACCCGGCTGCTGTTCGTCGAGAACGTGGGCAATCTGGTCTGCCCCGCCTCGTACGACCTGGGCGAGACGCTGCGCATCGTGCTGGCATCGGTCACCGAGGGCGAGGACAAGCCGCTCAAGTACCCCACCGCCTTCGGGCTCGCCCATCTGGTCGTGGTGACCAAGGCCGATATCGCCGGTGCCGTCGGCTTCGACGAGGAGACCTTCCGCGCCAACGTCGAACGGATCAACCCCGGCGTGGAGATCGTGCTCACCTCGGCCCGGCGCGGTGAGGGCGACGGCGCGCTGCTCGACCGGGCGCTGGCGGCCCGCGACGGCGCACCGGTCCATGTCCCGGTGATGGCCCGGCAGCACCACCCTCACGAGCACGCCTCCGTGGTGGACCCCAACTCCCTGGCCCAGAGCGGCTCATGACGGTCCGGCAGGCCGATGCCGCGATCCCCGCCGCCCCCGCGACGGCCACCGTACGCCGCAGGATCACCGTGCGCGGAGTGGTCCAGGGCGTGGGCTTCCGGCCGTTCGTCCACACCCTCGCCACCGAGCTCGGGCTGACCGGGCAGGTGACCAACACCGGCGACGGCGTCGTCGCCGAGGTCGAGGGCCCGCCCGCCGCGGTCGCCCGCTTCGGCGTACGGCTCGGCGGCGACGCACCCCCACTGGCCGTGGTGGAGACCGTCGACGGCGAGGACATCGCCACCACCGGCGGCACCGGCTTCGCCATCCTCCCCTCCCGCACCGACGGCCCCGCCCGCACCCTGGTCTCCCCGGACGCCGCCACCTGCGACGCCTGTCTCGCCGAACTGCGCGACCCGGCCGACCGCCGCTACCGGCACCCCTTCCTCACCTGTACGCACTGCGGCCCCCGCTTCACCATCGTCACCGCGCTGCCGTACGACCGCGCCACGACGACCATGGCGCGCTTCCCTATGTGCCGCGCCTGCGCCCGGGAGTACGCCGACCCGGCCGACCGGCGGTTCCACGCCCAGCCCCTCGCCTGCCACGACTGCGGACCGCGGCTGCGCCTGCTCACCGCGGACCCCGCCGACCGCACCCGGCCACCGCACCCCGTGGCCGGTGACGAACCGATCGCCGGGGCCCGCCAACTCCTCGCCGACGGCGCGATCGTGGCCGTCAAGGGCCTCGGCGGCTACCACCTCGTCTGCGACGCCGCCAACGACGACGCCGTCGCCCTGCTGCGCCACCGCAAGGCCCGCGGCGACAAACCCTTCGCCATGATGGCCCGTCAACTCGCCGACATCGCACCGCTGGTGCGGGTATCGGCCGAGGAACGCGCCCTGCTCACCGGCCCCGCCCAGCCCGTCGTCCTGCTGCGCCGCCGCCCCCCGGACCCCGCCGTACCGCTCTCCCGCGCCGTCGCACCGGGCAGCCCCGACCTCGGCGTCATGCTCCCGTACACCCCCCTCCACCACCTGCTGTTCGGCCTGCCCGGCGATCCTCCCGGACCTCGTCTGCTCGTCATGACCAGCGGCAATGTCGCGGGCGAGCCGATCGTCACCGACGACGGCGACGCGCTGCTGCGCCTTGCGCACCTGGCGGACGCCTGGCTCACCCACGACCGCCCCATCCAGGTCCCGTGCGACGACTCCGTGGTCAGGATCTGCGACGGGGAGCCGCTGTTCGTACGGCGCTCGCGCGGCCATGCGCCGCTCCCGGTGCCGCTCCCGGTCCCGGTACGGCCCGCGCTCGCCGTGGGCGGCGACCTCAAGAACGTCCTCTGCCTCGGCGAAGGGCGCCGGGCCTGGCTGTCCGCGCACATCGGCGACATGGACGACCTGGCGACGCAACGCGCCTTCGAGGACGCCGAGCGGCACCTCGAGACGGTCACCGGGGTGCGCCCCGGCCTGCTCGCCGCCGACCGGCATCCCGTGTACCGGTCCGCCCAGTGGGCGCAGCGCCACACCGGCGCCCGGCCGCTGGTCCGCGTCCAGCACCACCACGCCCATATCGCCGCCGCCATGGCCGAAAACGGCCTCGACGGCGGCCGCCCGGTGATCGGCGTCGCCTTCGACGGCACCGGATACGGCGACGACGGGGCGATCTGGGGCGGCGAGATCCTCCTCGCCGACTACGACGGCTACCGCCGCTTCGGGCAGCTGCGCTACGTCCCGCTGCCCGGCGGCGACGCCACCGTCCGGCGCCCGTACCGGATGGCGCTCGCGCAGCTGCACGCCGCGGGCATCGACTGGGCCACGGACCTGCCCCCGGTGGCGGCCTGCCCGCCGGACGAACGGCGGCTGCTGGCACAACAGCTCCGGCGCGGCCTGAACTGCGTGCCCACCTCCAGCATGGGCCGCCTCTTCGACGCCGTCTCCTCACTGGCCGGGGTCTGCCACCGCGCCGGATACGAGGCCCAGGCCGCCGTCGAGCTGGAGGCCGCGGCGCTGACCGCGGAGGACGACCACGGCCCCGGCTACGCCTTCGCGCTCGACGTCACCACCCCCGCAGCACCGGTCGTCGCCGACCCCGCCCCCGTACTCGCCGCGGTCGTCGCCGACCTCCGCACGGGTACCGCGCCGGCGCTGATCGCGGCCCGCTTCCACACCGCGGTCGCCTCCCTCGTCCGCCGCTGCTGCGCCCTGGCCCGCGAACGCACGGGCCTGGACACCGTCGCCCTGACCGGCGGTGTCTTTGCCAACACCCTGCTGGCCACCACCACGGCCCGCCTGCTGCGGCAGGACGGCCTCACCGTCCTGTGCCACCGCCGTGTCCCGCCCAACGACGGGGGACTGGCGCTCGGCCAGCTCGTCGTGGCGGCGCGCGCAGCCGACGGACCCCGGTGAGGCCGGCGGACCGAACGCACGACCGCACCCACGACCGCACCCACGACGAGGAGAGACCCATGTGCCTGGCGGTACCCGGCAAGGTGGTGGAGATCGAGGAACGCGACGGCACCCGGATGGCCACCGTCGACTTCGGCGGCGTCGTCAAGGAGGTGTGCCTGGAGTACGTACCGGACCTTGTGGTGGGCGAATACGCGATCGTCCATGTGGGCTTCGCGCTGCAGCGCCTGGACGAGGACTCGGCCCGGCAGACGCTTGCCCTCTTCGAGGAACTCGGGCTGCTCCAGGAGGAGTTCGGTGACCCCTGGGAGGCGGCGGCCGCGGAGGCGGGCGTCCTGCCGGGGCCCGCCATGAGTGACGGAGCGACGGAGGTGCAGCGGTGAAGTACCTCGACGAGTTCCAGGACCCCGAGCTGGCCCGGCGGCTGCTCGACGACATCCGCGCCACGGTGACCCGGCCCTGGGCGCTGATGGAGGTCTGCGGCGGCCAGACACACACCATCATCCGGCACGGGATCGACCAACTCCTCCCGGACGAGGTCGAGTTGATCCACGGTCCGGGCTGCCCCGTCTGTGTGACCCCGCTCGAGGTCATCGACAAGGCCCTGGAGATCGCCGCCCGCCCCGAGGTCATCTTCTGCTCCTTCGGGGACATGCTGCGGGTCCCGGGAACCGACCGCGATCTGTTCCGGGTGCGCAGCGAGGGCGGCGACGTACGGGTCGTCTACTCCCCGCTCGACGCGCTGAAGGTCGCCCAGCAGAACCCGGACCGCGAGGTGGTCTTCTTCGGCATCGGCTTCGAAACCACCGCCCCGCCCAACGCCATGACGGTGTATCAGGCCCGTAAGCACGGCATCCCCAACTTCAGCCTGCTGGTCTCGCACGTCCGGGTGCCGCCCGCGATCGAGGCGATCATGACCTCGCCGAGCTGCCGGGTCCAGGCGTTCCTCGCCGCCGGACACGTGTGCAGCGTGATGGGGATGAACGAGTACCCGGCGCTTGCCGAACGCTTCCGGGTCCCGATCGTCGTCACCGGCTTCGAACCGCTCGACATCCTGGAGGGCATCCGCCGCACCGTCCGCCAGCTGGAGCGCGGCGAGCACACCGTCGACAACGCCTACCCGCGCGCCGTACGCACCGAGGGCAACCCGGCCGCCCAGGCCATGCTCGCCGACGTCTTCGAGGTCACCGACCGCGCCTGGCGCGGCATCGGCACCATCCCCGCCAGCGGCTGGCGGCTGTCCGCCCGCTACCGCGACTACGACGCCGAACACCGCTTCTCGGTGGCGGACATCACCACCCGCGAGCCCGCCGCCTGCCGCAGCGGCGAGATCCTGCAAGGCCTGATCAAGCCCCATGAGTGCGAGGCGTTCGGCACCACCTGCACCCCGCGCACCCCGCTCGGCGCCACCATGGTCTCCAGCGAGGGAGCCTGCGCCGCCTACTACCTCTACCGCCGACTCGGCGTCACACCCACCAAGCTGGAGGCGAGCCCCGTTGCCTGACACCTCCCTGCCCGCCCTGGACATCTCCGGCTGGACCTGCCCCGCCCCGCTGCGCGACCAGCCCCGCGTCGTCATGGGACACGGCGGAGGCGGCGCACTCTCCGCCGAACTCGTCCAGCAGATCTTCGCCCCCGCCTTCGGCGGCGAGATCCTCGCCCAGCTCGGCGACTCCGCGGCCGTCTCGCTCGGCGGCGTACGCCTCGCCTTCTCCACCGACTCCTACGTCGTGCGCCCGCTGTTCTTCCCCGGCGGCAGCATCGGCGACCTCGCCGTCAACGGCACCGTCAACGACCTCGCCATGAGCGGCGCACGGGCCGCCTACCTCTCCTGCGGCTTCATCCTGGAGGAGGGGGTGGAAATGCCGGTCGTCGCCCGCGTCGCCGACGCCATGGGCGCCGCCGCGCGCACCGCCGGCGTCGAAGTGGCCACCGGCGACACCAAGGTCGTCGAGGCGGGCCACGGCGACGGCATCTACCTCAACACCGCGGGCATCGGGCTGATTCCGGCGGGCGTCGATCTGCGCCCGCAGCGGGTCGTACCCGGCGA
Organism: Streptomyces sp. NPDC048483; assembly: GCF_040651455.1. Classification (NCBI taxonomy): domain Bacteria; kingdom Bacillati; phylum Actinomycetota; class Actinomycetes; order Kitasatosporales; family Streptomycetaceae; genus Streptomyces; species Streptomyces sp. NPDC048483. The sequence continues at coordinate 128,789 of NZ_JBEZJZ010000008.1, read as the reverse complement.
TGTGGTGATCGTCAGCGGCGGCATCGGCATCCACGGCGTGGCGATCATGAGCGTCCGCGAGGGCCTGGAATTCGGCGTCGAGATCGAGAGCGACTGCGCGGCCCTCGGCGGCCTGGTCGAGGCGATGCTCGCGGTCACCCCCGACCTGCACGCGCTGCGCGACCCCACCCGCGGCGGCCTGGCCGCCGCCCTCAACGAGATCGCCACCGCCTCCGGAACCGGCATCGCCCTCCAGGAACGCGCCGTCCCCGTCCCGCCCACCGTCGCCAACGCCTGCGCCATCCTCGGCCTCGACCCGATGTACGTCGCCAACGAGGGCAAACTGGTGGCGTTCGTCCCGCGCGCACACGCCGACGCCGTACTGGACGCCATGCACGCGCACCCCCTGGGCACCGACGCCGCCGTGATCGGCGAGGCGGTCGAGGCACACCCCGGCATGGTGGTGGCCCACACCCCGCTCGGCGGGACGAGGGTGGTGGACCTGCCCATCGGCGAGCAGCTTCCGCGGATCTGCTGAGGCGGCGTCAGGCGGGAGGCCGAGGCGCCGGTCCCGTTGCGTACCGCGCCTCGACCCCACCCCGCGTACGACGCCAGGGACGCCCGCCACCCGGCCGGGACGACAGATGCCGTCACACCCGCTGACCTCTTCGCTCCCGGGGGCTACGGTGTCGGGCCATGAGCCGGCCGACGATCGCGATGCACCATGTGCGGGCCGCGCTGAGCGGCGCCGAGCGGCACGGCATCGACACCGTGCCGCTGCTCCAGAGTGCCCGGATCCCGCCGCTGCTGCTCGCCGACGACCGCGCCCGGGTCACCCCCGAACAGTTCACCCGCCTGGTCAAGGCCCTCCACGGGGCCACCGACGACGAATTCCTCGGCCTGGGCCCGGTCCCCAGCCGGCGCGGCACCTTCGCGATGATGTGCCACGCCTGCCTGGGCTGCCGCGACCTCGGCTCGGTCCTGGAGCGGGCGGCGCGGTTCTACGGGCTCTTCCCCGGCGGACCCGAGATGGCGCTGGAGACGAGTGCCGGCCCGGACGGACCGGCACAGGCCGTCTTCTCCCTCCGCAGCGACCTCCGCCCCTACGACCACGGCAACTTCCTCGCCGAATGCGTCCTGATCATCTGGCACCGGCTCTCCAGCTGGCTGATCGGCCGGCGCATCCCGCTGCGCTGGGCCCGGTTCGCCCACCCCGCGCCGGTCCACGCCCCCGAATACGCCGTCCTGTTCGGCTGCCCGGTCCGTTTCGGCGCCCGCCACACCGCGGCGGGCTGGGACGCCCACTGGCTCGCCGCACCGGTCGTACGGGACGAGGCCGCGCTGGCGGCGATGCTGCGGCGGGCGCCGGCCGATCTGCTCAGCCGGCGTGACTACGGCACGACCGTCGCCGAGCAGGTGCGGCGCAGCCTCGCCCAGGCGCTGCGGGCCCCGGCGCCGACGCGGCTGCCGGACGTCCCCGAGGTCGCGGCCCGGCTGGCGGTCAGCCCGGCGACGCTGCGGCGGCGGCTCCAGGCCGAGGGCACCTCGTACCAGCGGCTGAAGGACGCGGTGCGCCGGGACGCGGCGATCAGCTCGCTGGCCGCGGGGCAGGAACCGATCGCCGAACTGGCGGCCCGGATCGGCTTCTCGGAGCACACCGCCTTCCACCGGGCCTTCCGGCGGTGGACGGGGACCACACCCGGTGCCTACCGGCTGAACGGGGTCATGGACGGGTGTGGTGAGCGGTTCGCCGGTCCGTCCTGCGACCCCTCATGAGACAACGGGTCAACAAAGCTGAGCGTCCCGGTCAGCGCCTTCCTTACCGGCCGGTCACTACGGTCGCCCCAACCACCCTGGCACCCGAGTCAGTTGGGAGAGCCGCATGCCCCTACGCGCCACCGCACTCACCGCCGTCGCCCTGACCCTGTCGCTCGGCCTCACCGGCAGCAGCGCCGCCTCGGGGCTGCCGGAGGCAACCGGCAGCCCCGGCGACATCGTGTCGTCGTCCCCCACCTCCTTCCACCCGACACCCGGCCAGCCGACCAATACGCGCGCCTGGCACCTCACCTATCGCTCCACCACCGCCCAGGGGGCCCCCAACACCGTCTCCGGGACGCTCATCGTCCCCAACGACGGCAGGACGGGCCCCCGTCCGCTGATCACCTACGCCGTCGGAACCGTCGGCCTCGGCGACTCCTGTGCCCCCTCCGCCGGCTTCCCCAAGGGCACCACCATGGAGGCCAACCTCATCCAGCAGCTCACCCACCGCGGCTGGGCGGTCGCGGTCACCGACTACGAAGGCCTCGGCACCCCCGGCGACCACACCTACACCGTGGGCCGCGCCGAAGGACAGGCCGTCCTCGACGCCGCCCGCGCCGCCCAACGGCTGCCCGAAGCGGCCGCGGCCGGCGTCACCGCGAACTCCCCGGTCGGCATCATGGGCTACTCCCAGGGCGGCCAGGCCAGCAGCTGGGCCGCCGAACTGCACCAGTCGTATGCGCCCGAGCTCCGGGTCAAGGGCACCGCGACCGGCGGCGTACCGGCCGATCTGCTCAAGGTCGCCGACGCCAACGACGGCAACGTCGGCGCCGGACTGATCCTGATGGCCGCCATCGGCCAGAACGCCGCCTTCCCCGAACTGCACCTGGAGAAGTACCTCAACGACAAGGGCCGCCGCTACGTCGACTTCATGAAGACGAACTGCGTGGCGGACGGCACCGTCGCCGGACTCTTCAAGAAGGTCTCCGACGTCACCGTGAGCAACCCGCTGTACGAGCCGGACTGGCAGCAGCGGCTGCGCGAGTCGAACGTCGGCGGCCGTCGGCCGGACGCCCCGGTGTACCTCTACCACGGCACCGCCGACGAACTGATCCCCTACGGCGTCGGCAGCCGGCTGCGGTCCGACTGGTGCGGTATGGGCGCCACCGTCCAGTGGACCCCCGTCCCGCTCGGGGAGCACGTCCTCGCCGCCATCGCGGGCGCGCCCCAGGCCGCCGACTGGCTCGCCGACCGCTTCGAGGACAGGCCGGCGAACGGCAACTGCGGCTGACCCGGGTTTCGGGGCCGCCCGCCCGGATCCCGGGACCGTGCCCCGGGATCCGGGCGGGCGGCCTGTGGCCCGTCGCACTCACGACGCGCCACCGGCCGCTCCCTGCGCGTCACCCCCTGCCCCGAATGGCCCACACGGACCGCGTCCCCGCACGACAGCGCCCGCCCCCACTCCTAACGTCGGGCCTGTGACCTGCATAAACACTCCGGACGAACTCCCCGAGGTGCCGCTGCGCATCGACCGGGGCCACGCCGAGCCCGAGGAGCTCGCGGCCCTCACCGTCATCCTGGGCGCCCGTCTCGTCGGCCTGCGCATCCTCGCGGAGAATCACCGCCGCAGACAGTCCGACCAGCAGCACATCGTCCGCGAAGCGCGCTGCGCCTGCTGGTCGGGCTGCTGGTGCTGCGCCTGATCGGGGCGGGGCGGGCGCGGGCACCTCGCTAGGACAGGCCCTGGCTCGCCGCCCCCAAGCCCTCCAGCCCCGCCGACAGCGGCCCCGTATGGATCACCCCCAGCCGCTGCGTGGCCCGCGTCAGCGCGACATACAGATCGCTCGCCCCGAGCTCCTCGGGCGCCACCACGATCACCGTGTCGAACTCCAGCCCCTTGGCCTGGCGCGGAGCGAGCAGCACCACCGGGCGCGTCAGATCCGGGGCGGCGCCGGCGGAGGCGGCCGGGAGGGCGGCGGCCAGGGCCTGGTGACGGGCGCGTGGGGCGATCACCGCGAGGCGGCCCGCGTCGCGGGTCTCCTCTGCGACGGCCTCGGCGACCGCGCCGGTCACCTCGTCGGTGCGCCGCGCCCAGGGCCGGATACCCGTCGACCGGATCGAGCGCGGCGGCTCGAAGGACGGGTTCGCGGAGCGGGGCACCTCGGCCGCGATCTCCATGATCTCGGTCGGCGTCCGGTAGTTGACGCCGAGCCGGACATGCTCCCAGCGATCGCCGACGTACGGCTCGAGGACCGTCTGCCATGCGCCGCAGCCGCCCGGCTCCGCGGTCTGTGCCGGGTCGCCGACGAGCGTCATCGAGCGGGTCGGGCAGCGGCGCATCAGCAGCCGCCAGGCCATCGCGGACAGCTCCTGCGCCTCGTCGACGATGATGTGGCCGAAGGCCCAGGTGCGGTCGGCCGCGGCGCGTTCGGCGGCGCTGCGGTGGTCGGCCTCCTCGTGCCGGTCGGCGAGCCGTTCCGCGTCGAGCAGGTCGTGCGCGGCCAGCACCTCCGAGGCATCGGCATCCATGTCCTCCTTGTCCTCGAACTCCTGGGTACGGGAGCCGTAGGAGAGCTCGAGCACGCCCTGCGCGTACGCGATCCGCTCCTGGCGCTCGGCCTCCGCGGCGGCGCGGGCGGCCGAGTCGTCCTCGCCGAGGAGTTCGGCGGCCTCGTCGAGGAGGGGGATGTCCGCCGGGGTCCATGCGCCGCCGGTGCGCCGGATCGCGTCCGCGTCGGCCTTCGGGAGGTGGACGGGTTCGGCGAGGAAGTCGGTGACCAGCTGCTGCGGCGTGAGCGCCGGCCACAACTCCTCGATGGCGGCGTGCACTTCGGGATCCGTCGCGATCGCCTTGCCGAGCTGGGCGATGTCGTCGGGGCCGAGCAGGTTGGGCCCGCCGTACGGGTCCGCGCCGAGGCGTTCGGTCAGCTGCGCGGTGAGCGCATCGATGACGCGGAACGCGAAGTGCGGGCGGGCGAGGTGGTGCGGCAGCCCGGTCTCGCGTGCCTGGCGCCGGGCCTCGTACGCGATCTCCGTGTCCAGCCGCAGTTCGCCGTCCTCATGGTCGATCACGGTCACCGGGTCGGGCAGAATCTGCCGGTCCGCCACGAAGCGGGCCAGCGCGTCCGCCATCGCCGCGTCGCCCTTGACCTCGGCGGCCCTCGCGGTGTCGGTGCCGGTCGCGGTCACGCCCGGGAAGAGTTCGCCGGGCGTGGCGAGCAGGACACCGGTCTCGCCGAGAGAGGGCAGCACCTCCCCGATATAGCCGAGGAACGCCGGATTGGGCCCGACGATCAGCACCGCGCGGCGGGCCAGCTGCTCCCGGTGCGCGTACAGGAGATAGGCGGCGCGGTGCAGGGCCACGACGGTCTTGCCGGTGCCGGGTCCGCCCTCCACGACGAGGACGCCGTGGTGCGGGGCGCGGATGATGCGGTCCTGCTCGGCCTGGATGGTCTGCACGATGTCGTGCATCCGGCCGGTGCGCGCCGCGTCCAGCGAGGCCAGGAGTACGGCGTCCGCGTCGGTGCCTTCGTGTCCGGTGCGTACGGCGTCGGCGAGGTCCAGGATCTCGTCGTGCAGCGCGGTGACCTTTCCCCAAGCTCTCGGCTTTGCTCGAGCAGGGGATACCCCAACGCCCTGGGTCGTGATGTGCCGCCGGCGGCGCAGTCCCATCGGGGTGTGGCCGGTGGCGAGGTAGAAGGGGCGGGCGACCTCGGCCCGCCAGTCGAGGACCAGCGGGGTGCGGTCCGCGTCGTCGCGCCGGATACCGATACGGCCGATGTGGTGATCGCGGCCGTCCCGGAACACCAGGCGGCCGAAGCAGAGGCCGTTCTCGCCGGCGTCGAACGCGGCGAGGAGACCGGACTGCTCGGCCACCAGGACGTCGCGCTCCAGCCGGGCCTGGTGGGTGTTTCCCGCCGGCGGCAGGGCGTGGTGCACCGCGGTCTCGGCCTCGGTCCGCAGTTCGGCGAGGCGGTCATAGAGCAGGTCGATGAATTCCTGCTCTTTCTGCAATGCGTGGTTCGGCGCGTTTGACAATTCAGCTCCGCCTGGATATAGTGAAGTTGAAGGGTGGTTAGTTGTCTTGATTTTATCAGGGCAGGCAAGCTCCCAATATACGCAGAGAAATACCCCGGCCGTCAATTCGGTGCGGGGATTTTTTGTGTCCGATGACTGGTGCACGACGGCTTGTGCCGGCCGGCCGGCCTCACCCGGAGCGGTGCAAAGGACATCCGGCCTCGTCACGTAGGCTCCGACCTGCTGGGACAGGTTGACGAGGAGGCCATTTTTCGTGTCGGAGCGTCAAGTGACGGGTGGGGGCGGAGCGGACGGCGCGCCGGACGTGCAGGCGCAGGAGGGGCGGCTGCGGCGGGAGCTGGGGTTCTGGGGTCTGACGGGGATCGGGTTCTCCAACATCGTGGGTTCCGGGTGGCTGTTCGCCGCCATGTACGCGGCGCAGACGGCGGGGCCGGCATCGCTGCTGTCCTGGGTCGGGGCGGGGCTGCTGTGCACGCTGGTCGCCCTGGTCATGATCGAGCTCGGCGCGTCACGGCCGGAGGGCGGCGGCACCGTCCGCTGGCCGCTCTACGCCAGCGGGCCGCTGGTCGGCACCCTCGTCGGCTGGTCGGTGCTGCTGTCGGTCGGCGGCACCGCGGCCGAGATCAGCGCGATCATGCAGTACGCCGCGCACTACCTCCCGGACATCTACAACGGCCACACCCTCACCGCCTCCGGCCTGGCGCTGGCCGCCGGGCTCAGCGTGCTGCTGACCGCGCTGAACTGGTTCGCGGTGCGGATGTTCGCCCAACTCAACAACCTGGTCTCGGTGTTCAAGATCGTGGTGCCGGTGGTCACGGTCATCGCGCTGATCGCCTCGGGCTGGCATTCCGGGCGGCTGACGGACCATGGGGGATTCGCCCCGTACGGCTATGTGGCGTGTCTGACCGCACTGGCCGGAGGCGGCATCGTCTATTCCGTGAACGGCTTTCAGGCGCCGCTGGACTTCTCGGGGGAGACCCGTAATCCGCGCCGTACCATTCCGGCCGCGGTGCTCACGGGAATCGGCCTGGCCCTGGTGATGTATCTCGCCCTCCAGGTGGCGTTTTTGTTCGCAGTACCCGAAGACCTGCTCGGCGGCGGCTGGAAAGGAGTCTCCTTCGACTCGCCTTTCGGGCAGCTCGCGCTGATTTTGAATCTGCACTGGCTGTCCAGCCTGCTGTATGCGGACGCGGTGCTTTCGCCGGGCGGTTCGGCCTATGTCGGTGTCGCCATCGACGCCCGGCACACCTATGCGCTCGCCAAGAACGGCACCATTCCGCGCTACTTCATGAAGGTGAATGAACGGTTCGGGGTGCCACGGCGGGCGCTGGTGGTCAACCTGGTGGTGATCATGGTGTTTCTGCTGCCGTTCGGGGGCTGGCAGGACATCGTCAGCGTGATGGGCGACATGTATCTGCTGATCTACGCGGCGTCGGCGGTCGCGGTCGCGGTGTTCCGCGCCGAACCGGGCGGCCGTACGGCGGGCTGGGTGCCGGGCCTGCGGTACATCGCGCCGCTCAGCTTCGTGGTGTCGACCGAGTTCGTGTACTGGTCGGGCTGGGGCGATCTGCGGCTGGCGCTGCCGCTGGTGCTCGGCGGGCTGCTGATCTTCCTCGCGATGCGTCGCCGGGGAGCGCACGACGGACCCGCCCGCCCGCTCCTCGCCGAACTGCGCACCGGCGCCTGGCTGGTGGCCTATCTCGTGGTGCTGACGGTGCTGTCCTGGCTGGGCACCTTCGAGGGCTCCGGGCGGCTGCCCGCTCCGTACGACTCCCTCACGGTGGCAGCCGTCGCACTGGGGGTGTTCTTCTGGGCGGTACGGGCCGGCGTCGGGCACAGGACGGCGTCCCGTACGGCCGCGGCGTAACGGATCACGCGCCGCCGCTGGCCGCGCGGAAGCCGATCCGCAGAAATATGATGAAACCCGGGAGTTGTGGATCCCGCCAGGTCAGGAGGCCGGAACGGACAAGCCGAGCGGATCGCACCCCGCAGTGGTCCCTGCACCGACGCACTTTGGAGCGGTCCATGCTTCGGCGTCGTCCCCCACGGTCGGCGAGCGCTGACGACCTTCTGACCACGCTCGGGCGGCTGACCGCCCAGGCGCGGGAAGGGGCCGAGCTTCAGCAGGCCCGCGTCGAGCTGGCCGAGGCGCTGCAGCGCGAGATGCTGCCCGCCACCTTGCCGGAGGTGCCCGGGCTGCGGGCGGCGGCCACGTATGCGCCCGCCCGGCACGGTCTGGACATCGGCGGCGACTGGTACGACGGCTTCTCGTTGCCCGACGGGTCCCTGGCGTACTGCATCGGCGATGTCCAGGGACACGACGTGGAGGCGGCCGCCTTCATGGGGCAGATACGGATCGGCCTGCGCGCCGTCGCCCCGCACGCCGCCGACCCGGGCGAGGTGCTCAGCCGCGCCAACGACCTGCTGCTCTCGGTGAAGGCCGGCCTCTTCGCCACCTGCACCTTCCTCCGCTTCGACCCGGCCACCTGGGAACTCTCCAGCGCCCGCGCGGGCCATGTGCCCGGAGTCTGGGCCACCACCGACGGCGGCTGCGGCGTCGCCGAGGACCCCGGGGGCCTGCCGCTGGGCATCGCGCCGGGCGAGACCTACCCGGTCACCCGGCGCCGGCTCACGGTGCCGGGCAGCTTCGTCCTGCTCACCGACGGTGTCGTCGAGGGGCCGTCGTACGCGATCGAGGCGGGACTGGCGCAGGTGGTCGCCCTGGTCGGCGCCAGGGCCGGCGAGGATCCGGCCGCGGTGGCCGCCGAGGTGATGAACATGGCCGAATGCACCGGCCACACCGATGACGCCGCGGTGATCGTGCTGAGCTTCGACGGGGTGGCGGACAGGGCCGGGTGAAGCGCGCACCGGGCGCGCGTGTCGCGGACGGCGCCGGGACGTCCGCGATGTCTGATGGCTGCTGTGGTGCGCACCGAGCAACTCCGGCGGCCCGCTACCGCAGCCCTGACGATCGTCGCCCTCACCGCCGTCTACTACGGGGCCGCGCGGATCGGGCTGCTGGAGCAGGTCGTGATCACGGACACCGTGGTCACGCCCCTGTGGCCGCCCACGGGCATCGCCCTCAGCAGCATGCTCCTGCTGGGCCTGTGGACCTGGCCGGCCGTCGCCCTCGGCACCCTCGCCATCGTCTGGACGATCAGTCCGCTCGACATCACCGTCCTCGCCATCATCGCGGGCAACACGCTGGCCCCCGTGTGCTCCTGCCTGCTGCTCCGGCGCGTGGGCTTCCACCCCGAACTGGACCGGCTGCGCGACGGGGTCGCGCTGGTACTCCTCGGCGCCTTCGCCGGGATGCTGATCAGCGCGACGTTCGGCAGCGGCACCCAGGTGCTCACCGGTTCGCTGCCGACCGGCGAATTCTGGCAGGCCTGGGCGGCCTGGTGGGTGGGCGACGCGATGGGTGTCCTCGTCGTCGCGCCGCTGGTCCTGGCCTTCCGTACGGTCCGCCGGCCGCGGGACATCCCGCTCCACCGGTGGGCCGAGGCGGCGGCCCTGCTGGCGTCCTCGGTCGTGGTCTCCCTAGTCGCGGTCAAGAGCCCGCTCTCCCTGCTGTTCCTGGTCTTTCCGCTGATCGTGTGGGCGGCGCTGCGCTTCCAGCTGGCGGGGGCCGCGCCGTGCGTGCTGCTGGTGTCCGTCGTGGCGATCGGGGCGGCGACCGACCGCGTCGGGCCGTTCGAAGGGCAGAGCCTGCTGGAGGCGATGGTCAATCTGCAGGCCTTCAATGCGTCCGCGGCGCTCACCGCGCTGCTGCTGTCGGCGATCATCGCCGAGCAGAAGGGCATCCGGCGGAAGATCGAACAGGCCTGCGCGGAGCTGGCCGAAGTGGTGGACCGGCTCGCGCCGGGGGAGAGCGGCCGCCGCTGGCCGCCGGACGGCAGCCCCTGAGCCGTCAGCCGTCGCGCAGCAATTCCCCCAGGTCATAGCCGACCGGCTCCTCCAGCTGCGCATAGGTGCAGCTCTCCGGCGTACGGTCGGGCCGCCAGCGACGGAACTGGGCCGTGTGCCGGAACCGGCTGCCCTCCATGTGGTCGTAGCCGACCTCGCACACCCACTCCGGGCGCAGCGGCACCCATGACAGGTCCTTCCCGCCGCTCCACCGGCTGGGCCCGCCCGGCATGCGCCGGGAGGCGTGCGCCGCCTCGTCCGTCCAGCTGCCCCAGGGGTGCGCCGCGACATCGTCCGTCCGCAGGGGTTCGAGCTCCTCGACGAGCGTGCGCCGCTTCGCCATGGGGAACGAGGCGCACACCCCGACATGCTGCAGCTGCCCGGCGTCGTCGTGCAGGCCCAGCAGCAGGGATCCGACCACCGGGCCGCTCTTGTGCAGCCGGTAGCCCGCGACGACGCAGTCGGCGGTGCGGGCGTGCTTGATCTTGAACATGGCGCGGTCGCCAGGCCGGTACGGCAGATGCAGCGGCTTGGCGACCACCCCGTCCAGGCCCGCTCCCTCGAACCGCGTGAACCAGGTACGCGCCAGCTGCTGATCGGTGGTCGCGGGCGCGGTGTACACGGGCGCCCGGGCCGGCCGCAGCGCCTCCACCAGCGCCTCCCGCCGCGCCGACTGCGGCTCGTGCATCAGCGAGCCGGAGTCCAGGGCCAGCAGGTCGAAGGCGACGAGGGAGGCGGGTGTCCGCTCGGCGAGCGTGCGGACCCGGGAGTCGGCCGGATGGATGCGCTCCAGCAGCTCCTCGAAGTGCAGCCGCCCGTCGTGCGCGATGACGATCTCGCCGTCGAGGACGCAGCGGGGCGGCAGCTCGGCCCGTACGGCGGCGACCACCTCGGGGAAATAGCGGGTGAGCGGCTTGGTCGTACGGCTGGCGATCTCGATCTCGTCGCCGTCCCGGAAGACGATGACGCGGAATCCGTCCCATTTGGCCTCGTACTGCATGCCCGCGGGAATATCGGCCACGAGCTTGGCGAGCATGGGGGAGACCGGGGGCATGACGGGCAGGTCCATGCTCCCGATCCTGAAGGCCGGACGCCCGTGGCGCGCGCCGGAGCGGGCTTCCCGGCGCGCGGGAGGGGCGGCCGGAACTTAGCGTTGAGGCATGGCCGCAGGAGCTGTCGAGCTGGACGTTGCGGGACGCACGGTGCGTGTGTCGCATCCGGACAAGACCTATTACCCGGAGCGTGGCTTCACCAAGCTGGACGTCGCGCAGTACTACCTCGCGGTGGCGGACGGCGTGCTGCGCGGCCTGCGCGACCGGCCCACCACCATGCAGCGCTTTCCGGACGGTGTGGAGGGCGAGTTCTTCTACCAGAAGCGGGCGCCCAAGGGGCTGCCGGACTGGCTGCCCACCGCCCGGATCGCCTTCCCCAGTGGCCGGTTCGCCGACGAGATGTGCCCGACCGAACCCGCCGCCGTCGTCTGGGCGGCCAATCTGGGCTGTCTGACCTTCCACCCCTGGCCGGTGCGCCGCCACGACACCGAGCACCCCGACGAGCTGCGCATCGACCTCGACCCGCAGCCCGGTACGGACTTCACCGATGCCGTACGGGTCGCCTACGACCTGCAAGAGCTGCTGGCGGAGCACGGGCTGCGCGGCTGGCCGAAAACGTCCGGCGGCCGGGGTGTGCACGTCTACGTACCCGTCCGCCCCAACTGGACCTTCACCGAGGTGCGACGGGCCGCCATCGCCGTGGCACGGGCGCTCGAGCGGCGCCGACCGGATCTGGTGACCTCTGCCTGGTGGAAGGAGGAGCGCGGCGCGAAGGTCTTTGTCGACTACAACCAGATGGCCAGGGACCGCACCATTGCCTCCGCCTACTCCCTGCGCGCCCGGCCGCGGGCGACGGTCTCCACACCCCTGCGCTGGGAGGAGCTGGCGGACGCCGCCCCGGAGGACTTCGACCTGCGGACCGTGCCGCCCCGGTTCGCCGAACTGGGCGATGTCCACGCCGACATGGCCGAGCACGCCTTCGGCCTGGAGCCGGTGCTGGAACTGGCGGACCGTCAGGAGGCCGACGAGGGCCTGGGCGACATGCCGTACCCGCCGGATCACCCCAAGATGCCCGGGGAGCCGGCCAGGGTACAGCCGAGCCGGGCCCGTAAGCGCTGAGATCAGGCCTTTTGCCGGGTGGTGGTGGCCGGCCGCGAGGGATACCGCGGCCACCACCCCGGCCGTCCCGACGGCCGGACCGAGCACGACGCCCCCTGTCGGCTCCGGCTCCCTCGGGCACCCGAACGGCGGCATCCGCCGCGTACGCGTCAGGGCTGGGCCCCTTCTGTCGTACGGGCCTCGGCGTGCCGGGAGCCGCCCCTGCCCGGCATGCGCGGACACCGAACGGAAGGAAACATTCCGACCGTGGAGTACGACGGGAAATCGCCGCCCGTGCGGGCAGGAGGCGCGCGCCGGGTGCCGCGGCCCGGCACCGCGTCCGGCTGTCCGGCGGGCGCCCGGGTGACCCGGGCGCCGCTCCCGGACAGGTGACCGTCCGTGTCCACCGGGATCGACTACGAGGCCGTCTTCCGGGCCCTTCCGGGCGGCGCGGTGCTGCTCACCCCCGAGCTGGTGATCCTCGACGTCAACGAGGCCCATCTGCGGCTCTCGGGACGCCCCCGCAGCGTCCAGATCGGCCGCTATCTCTTCGATGTCTTCCCCGGCAACCCCGACGATCCCGACGCCTCCGGCGCCCGCGGCCTCGAGGCGTCGCTGCGGCGCGCGATCGCCACCCGCGCCCCCGACGCCATGCCGCTGCACCGCTACGACGTGGAGGCGCCCGGCCGGCCCGGCGTGTACGAGGAGCGGTACTGGACCACCGTCAACGCGCCCGTACTCGGCCCCGACGGGGAGGTGACGCTGCTGGTGCACCGGGTCGAGGAGGTCACCGAACTGATCCGGGCGCGCCGGGCGGAGTCCGGCGTGGAGCGGGAGCGGATGGAGGCCCAGCTCTACAGCCGCGCCCGGGAACTCCAGGACATCAACGACCGGCTGCGCCAGGTCCAGGCGCGGGAGCGGGAGGTGGTGCTGGCACTCCAGGCGGCGATGCTGCCCGCACCACGGCCCGTAGGGCACCACCGGGCGGCGGTGCGCTACCAGCCCGCCGCCGGGACGCTCAATGTGTGCGGCGACTGGTACGAACTGACCGATCTGCCGGGGGACCGGATGGCGGTGGCCGTCGGCGACGTCGTCGGCCACGGGCTCGAAGCCGCCTGTGTCATGGGCCAGCTGCGCAGTGCCCTGAGTGCCGCCATGCTGGTCACCTCCGGGCCCGCCAGGGCGCTGGAGGTGCTCGGCCTCTACGCCCGCTCGGTCGACGGCGCCGAATCCACCACCGCGGTGCAGGTCAGCATCGACTGGACGGCCCATGTCGTCAGCTACAGCAGCGCCGGCCACCCGCCGCCCGTCCTGCTGCACCCCGACGGCACCGTGGAATTCCTCGACCGGGCGACCGACCCGCCCCTGGGGGCACGCCCGGAACATGTCGCCCGGCCCGAGGCCCGGACCCCCTTCGCCGAAGGCACCGTCCTCGTCCTCTACACCGACGGCCTGATCGAACGCCGCCGCGAGGACATCGACGTGGGCCTGACCCGGCTGGCCGATTCCCTCGCCCATCATCAGGGCCGCGACCCCGAATCCCTCGCCGACGCCCTCCTGGCGGAGCTGCTGCCGCCGGGCGGGGCCGCCGACGACACGGCGCTGGTCATCATCCGCCTCTGATTCCGCCGCTGAATCCCCTCTGATTCCGCCGCCGAATCCGCCTCTGACAGCGCCGTAGGGCCTGCGCTCCGGCGCCCCCGCCCGCACCCTGGTCCCATGGACGCGAACCCACCGCAGACGACCGTGACCGTGCACCCGCCGGGCCCGGACGGGGCGCGGCCGGTGACGGCCGGGGACCGCAAGCTGGGGGTCGCCCACCGGATCGAGGACCTGGTGAAGTTCCTCAGGCATGTCGGCCTGGACGACATCGAGATCGAGGAGACCGACCTCATCGAGTGGCAGGGCGGCGGCCCCGAGTCCTGGGACGCCCTCTGAGGGGGTGCCGGCCTCAGCCCGCGGCGGTGAGGTCCCGCTCGGCCAGGCGGCGCAGTTCCTTCTTGTCCGGCTTGCCGGCGTCGGTCAGCGGCAGCGCGTCGGCGAAGCGGATCTGCGCCGGCTCGTACATCGCGCCGCGCTGCTCGCGCACCCTTGCGCGCAGCCGCTGCCCGTCGATGTCACTGCCCGGCACGGGCACCACCACGGCGTGGACCCGCTCCATCCGGTCCGCGTCGCGGACGCCGAAGACGGCGCTCTGCAGGACCTGCGGATGCGAGTTCAGCAGGTCCTCGAGCTCGGTGGTGTACACATGGCCGCCGACTACGACGATCATGTCCTTGATGCGGTCGACGAGGGTCAAGTACCCCTCGTCGTCGAGGAATCCGATGTCCCCGGTGTGCAGCCAGCCGTCCCGCAGCACCTCGGCGGTCAGCTCGGGCTGCTTCCAGTAGCCCTGCATGATCGTGGCGGAGCGGACGCAGACCTCGCCGTGCTCACCGTTGGGCAGATCGCGGCCCTGGGGGTACCTCCCAGCGTTGGCTGGGGGAGTGTCCCGGATGGCCACCTCGACGTCGGGCAGCACCTTTCCGGCCGAGCGCAGCCGGTCCGGGCGCTCGGGGTCGTGGTCCTCGGGCAGCAGCACGCTGATGCCGCCCGCCTCGTTCTGGCCGTAGCCCTGCAGCAGCACGGGGCCGAACCGCCGTACCGCGTCGGCCATCCGGGCCGGGGACGCCTGGCAGCCGCCGTACGTCAGCATCCGCAGGCTGGAGGTGTCGGTGTGCCGGGCGTCGGGGTGGTCCATCAGCCGGTAGAGCAGCGGCGGCAGCACGAACAGGTCGGTGATCCGCTCGCGTTCGATCGCGGCGAGCGCCTCGGCCGGGTCGAAATCGTCGAGCAGCACCACGGTGCCACCGGTGTGCAGGGTGTTGTCGGCGAGGTGCCCGGCGGCGTGCGCGAGGGTGGTGACCACCAGCTGACGGCGCTCGAATTCCGGTTCCTCGGGGAACCAGCGGAACTGGCCGAAGCTGGAGCAGATGCCCTTGGGGTGGCCGGTGGTGCCACCGGTGTGGCGGATGGTGCAGATGTCCTCGGGCCGGGCCCGGCCCGCCAGAGGCTCGGCGGACTGCTGCGCCGCCAGCTCCAGCAGGTCGGTGCCCCGCTTCGCCGGGCCGAGCACGAGGACGGCCGGCACCGGCGCCAACTCCGTTACCTCGGCGGCCCGTTCGGTGTACCGGGGGTCGACGATCAGCGCCCGGGTCTCGACGTCGCGGACGAGGGCGGCCTGGGCGTCGGCGGAGAGCTTGTTGTAGAGGTGGTTGACGCGGGCGCCGACCAGGTTGGCCGCGTAGCGGGCGGCGATGGTCTCCGGCAGATTGCCGCTGAGCAGGGTGACGGTCTGCCCGCGGCCGACGCCCTGGGCGAGCAGTGCCCGCGCCATACGGTGGACCAGGTCACGGAATTCCCCTGCCGTGACGCGCCGGCCCTGATGGATCAGGGCCTCGTGGTCGGGGCGGGTGCTAAGGACATCGAGGTTTTCCTCCACATACGTGCGGAAGTTCTGGTCATCCATGGACATGTGGGGCTTCTCCTGTGGCCGGAGTGGGGTCATGACTCCGGGGGTGCGGGTACGAGAAAGCTAGTTGCCAGAGGCAACTAAATCAGATAATCGCTGCCGCTTGCCACCACCAAGTCGGCTTGCCGTGCACGGCTGTTATCCGCCACGCCACCAAATCCGGCATCAAGGTCGCCCGCTCGTACTACTACGGCGCATAATGCTGCCTCCCCACAGGACATTCGTTCTCCTGAAGATCCCGCTCTCCCTGCGGGGCCGTCCCGTCTGGAGAGATGATGGAGGACAGCGGACGCACGGCGCAGATGGCCGGGCGCGGAGAGCACCACGGCTGTCGGTCCCCGGAGACCGGCGGAAGGAGAGCCTTGATGGGTGCGACCGACGCGTTCCCCGAGGGTGCGGCCCCGACGGGGGCAGGCACGTCCCGGCCCGGTGGCCTGCTCGACGTGCTGGGCGTGGCCGCGGTGATGCTGGACGCGAACGGCCGGATCGCGCTGTGGAGCCCGCAGGCCGAGGACCTGTTCGGCTGGAGCGCAGAGGAGGCGCTGGGCAAGCTCGCCGCGCAGCTGCTGGTCGACCCTGAGCACTTCGACCTGGTCCTCAGCCTCTTCTCCCAGGTGATGGCCAGCGGCGAGAGCTGGGCGGGGGTCTTTCCCGTCGTGCACAAGGACGGCACCACCCTGCTGGTCGAATTCCGCAATATGCGGCTGCAGGACGAGCACGGCGACTCCTACGCCCTGGGTATCGCCACCGACCAGACCGTGCTGCGGCGGGTGGAGCGGGACCTGGCGCTGTCCGTACGGCTGGTGGCCCAGTCGCCGATCGGGCTGGCGGTGCTCGACACCGAGCTGCGGTTCGTCATGGTCAACCCGGCGCTGGAACGCATCAACGACCTGCCCGCCGACCAGCACATCGGCCGCGACGTCCACGAAACGCTGACGTTCCTGGACACCCATGTCATCGCGTCCCGGATGCGCGAGGTCCTGGCCAGCGGCAAACCGCTGCTCGACCAGTTCACCGTCGGCCGCACCGGCGCCGACCCGGCCACCGACCAGGCCTGGTCGGTGTCGTACTACCGCCTGGAGGACCCCAACGGCCGGGTCCTGGGCCTGGCCACCTCCGTCGTGGACGTCACCGAACAGCACCGGGCCGCCACCGAGGCGGCCCGCGCCCGCCGCCGCCTCGCCGTCATCGCCGACGCCTCCGCACGCATCGGCACCACCCTCGACGTCGACCAGACCGCCCATGAGCTGGCCAATGTCATCGTGCCGGAGCTGGCCGACCTCGCCGCGGTGGACGTCCTCGACGCTGTCCTCAACAACCGCCGCCCCACCTCCCTGCCTCCCGGCGCCCCGGCCCGCTTCCGGGCGCTCGCGGTCGCCGCCGCCTACCCCACCGACGCCGCCCACGCCGCCGACCCCACCGGCCAGATCGCCTCGTACGACGCCGACCGGCTGATCACCCGGTGTGTCACCGACGCCCGCCCCGTACTCGTCCCCCAGGTCGGCGAGGCGGACCTGCCGCGGATTGCCGCCGACCCGCAGGGCGCCGAATTCCTGGCCAAGGCCGGGCTGCACTCCTATCTCGCGGTGCCGCTGATCGCCCGCGGCGAGGTGCTCGGTGCCCTGTCGCTGTACCGCGTACGCAATCCGCTGCCGTTCGACGAGGACGACGCCGTACTCGCCGTCGAGCTGGCCGCCCGCGCCGCGGTCTGTATCGACAACGCCCGCTCCTACCAGAGCGAACGCCGCACCGCGCTGACCCTCCAGCGCCACCTGATGAACCACCGGCCGCCGCAGCCCACCGGCATGGAGATCGCCTACCGCTACCAGCCCGCACAGGCGGCCAGTGAGGTCGGCGGCGACTGGTTCGACGCCATCCCGGTGGCCGGTGACAAGACCGCCCTGGTGGTCGGGGACGTCATGGGCAGCGGGATCAACGCCGCCGCCACCATGGGCCAGCTGCGCACCACCACCCGCGCTTTGGCCGACCTCGACCTCGAGCCCGCCGAGGTGCTCCGCCATCTCGACCACATCGCCGGCGGTCTCGACCCGGCCTTCGCCACCTGCCTGTACGCGGTCTACGACCCCCATCGCAAGCAGTGCAGCATCGCCGTCGCGGGCCATCTGCCACCGGTCCTGGTACGCCCCGGGCAGCCGCCGGAGCTCCTGGATCTGCCCACCGGCGCCCCGCTGGGCGTCGGCGGGGTCACCTTTGAGCAGACCACCGTGCCGGTGGCCGACGGCGACCAGCTCGTCCTCTATACCGACGGGCTGATCGAGACCCGCGAGGACGCCATCGACACCCGCCTCGACACCCTCCTCGAGCTGCTCTCCGAGCCCGAGCGGCCGCTGGAGGAGCTCTGCGACCGGCTGCTGGGCGAGCTGCGCCACGGTCACGACCACGACGATGTCGCGCTGCTCATCGCCCGTGCCCGCACCCGCGACGAGGCCTGACGGCGGGCGGATCCGTTGTTGCGGCAACGGTTCTCCGCAGGGGGCGGCTGAATCCGCATCCGCGCGATCGCCACGGAATCCGCCGGAAGGTCGCCATCTCGGCGACGATTAGCTCTGGTGGCCCGCGTCACACAACGGATTTCGTTGTCGGGCGGCCTTAACAAAACCTTGACGGGAGTCGTCCGCGGGGGTTGTATTCGGTCACCGAAGCGGAGCCTGCGATTCTCCTGGCTTCTTTCGCGTTGCGGCCCTCTCCGTCGAAGAGTGCCCCCTTCCTGCCGCCAGCACCGATGGGACACGGATAACCGATATGCCCAACTTGCCCGTTGCCTCCACCGCCCCTGACAGGGAAGACCTCCGTACGACGGAAGACGTCCCAAGTACGACCGGGAGCGGCACCCCCAAGCTCACCCGCTCCATCGGTGTCGTGGGCGGCACGCTGCTCACCCTGTCCTGTCTGACCCCGGCGTCCTCGCTCTTCGTGATCGTGCCGGACTCGTTCGCCACCCTGGGTACGGGCACCGCCCTGACCATCGCCATCGCGGCCCTGCTGTGCATCGGCGTCGCCTTCACCTACTCCGAGCTCGGCACGCTCATCCCGAGCTCCGGCGGCGAATACGCCATGGTCGGCACCCTGATGGGGCGACTCGCCGGATGGCTGGTTTTCATACTCTCGCTGATCGTCGTCATGATCGTCCCGCCCATCATCGCGCTGGGCACCGCCGACTATCTGACGCCGATCCTGCACCTGGATCCGCAGTACACCGCCGCCGGCGTGATGCTGCTGGCCACCGTCATGGGCCTGCTCGACCTGCGCGCCAACGCCTGGATCACCGGCATCTTCCTCGTTCTCGAGGTCGTGGCCTGCGCCGTCGTCGCCTTCCTCGGCTTCACCCACACCCAGCGGTCCGCCTCGGTGCTCGTCCACCCGGTCATGGACGCCGGACACGGCCACAGCACGCCGGTCACCGCGGCGCTGATCGTGGCGGGACTGGCCACCGCGCTCTTCATCCTGCAGGGCTTCTCCACCGCCGTGTATCTCGCGGAGGAGATGGACAACCCGCGCCGCAATGTCTCCCGTACGGTCCTGTGGACCCTCGCCATCGGCGCGGCCGTCGTGCTGATCCCGGTCATCGCCCTCACCCTCGGCGCCCCCGACCTCAAGACGCTTGGCGCCGGTGACGTCGCCGGCATGGTGCAGGCCTGGAGCAACTCCGGCGTCGGCACCTTCGTCAGCCTCTGCATCGCCCTGGCGATCGTCAACGCCGCCATCGTGATGGTGATCCAGAACTCCCGCGTGGTGTTCTCCTCCGCCCGCGACGCCGCCTGGCCGGCGCCGGTCAACCGCATCTTCTCGCACGTTGGCAAGCGCTTCGGCTCCCCCTGGGCGGCCACCCTCGCGGTCGGTGTGCCGGGCGCGGCGCTGTGCTTCGTCAACCTCGACACCCTCAGCGAGGTCACCGGCGTGGCCGTCGCCGCCATGTACGTCTTCGTCGCGCTGGGCGCCCTGGTCTCCCGCCGCGGGGACCACAAGAACCGCCTGGCCTGGCGGATGCCGCTGTGGCCCGCGATTCCGGCGGTGGTGGTTCTCGTCCTGGTCTGGGTGCTGTGCCAGCAGAGCACCAAGAGCCTGCTCATCACCGGGTTCATCGTCGCGGCGGCCGCCGTGTACTGGGCCGTCTATCTCCGCCCGCGGCAGGACTCGCACTGGGTGATCTCCGTCCCGGAGGACGAGCAGGCGCCCACCGCGGAGAGCGCAGCCTCTCCGGTGAGCGCCTGAAGGATTCCTCCGGAGGCCCTGGCCCCGGCCCGCTACTCCCCGGCGGGCCGGGCCAGGGCAACGGCGTCCAGCAGCAGACACACGTGGTCGACGGCGTCCCGCCCGGCGGGGCCGTCGGCCACTGTCGTTTCGTCGAGCAGGCCGGCGGTCGACCGCAGCAGGCCCAGCAGGCTCTCGCTCGCGCCTGCCAGCGGCCCGGTGTGGACGAGGACGGAGCGGATCTGCTCGCCGGTCAGCGGCAGGCCCGTCTCGAGGAAGCGGAACAACGCCACGGCGGCGTGCCGGTCGGCGTCGTTGGGCTTCCACACACCGAGCGCGTGGTGGTCGATGAGCGCAACCGCCTCGGCGCGGATCTCGTCAGCAACATGCATGCCCAAGAACGTCTCATACACGATTGGCGGCCCGCCGGACCGCTCCGGGGCCCGACGGGCCGCCCGGCCGACGTCGCCGATCTTCCGCCGATCCCGGCTGACCAGGCACATTACGAATGTCCCGCACTCACCCGACCGGCCGAAAACCGGAATTCCGGCGGTCAAACCTGTGGCAAGAGTTACATGACGGCTAAAGGACGGGAGCGGGAACGGGCGCAATTCCGTTCCCGTCGGGTGGCGGAGCGTGACGGGCGCGAATGCCGTAGGAGCCTCAATTCCAGGGCCTGATCGGACAAAACGCCCATCGCTGCGTGAGTGCGGAACCCTTCCGCTTTCGCCGGCCGCGGCACCGGCGAATGACAGCGGCAACCCCGCAATACGCATCTGCGGATAAAGAACTCCGCAACCGCATAGCCGTGAAACATACCCGCTGGTTTACTGGCCCTCTGGTGCCCGAGCCAGGAGCGCGGGATCATCGGACCGACTCCGGGATGCCCGTGAAACCCGGCCGTCGCGGTGCGGCCCCGAGCGGCTGCGCTCCGCATCGCGCGGCTCGCCCACCGTAAGCGGGAGGTGTAGAAAGAGGACATGGCCGGACGCTACGGCCGCCCGCGTTCGGTTCTGAGAATGCGAACTGTCGCGGGCCAGGTCTTTCTCCTGCAGGTGGCGATCGTGGTGCTGCTCGTCGCCGCAGCCATAGCGGCACTCGTGCTGCAGTCCAGAACCGACTCGGAACGCGAAGCCCGCAACCGTTCGGTCGCCGTGGCCGAATCCGTCGCCAACGCCCCGGGCATCGAGCAGGCGCTCCAGCGCGCCGATCCCACCACCGTGCTGCAACCTCGCGCCGAAGCCGCTCGCAAAGGCTCCGGCGTCGACTTCATCGTCATCATGAACACGCAGGGCATCCGCTATACGCACCCCCTGCCCGACCGCATCGGCAAGAAATTCGTGGGCAATCTGGCGCCCGCACTGGCCGGCGGCGTCGTGACCGAGAAGATCACCGGAACGATAGGCCCCCTCATCCAGGCCGTCGTCCCGATCACCGACCCCCACAGCGGCAAGGTCGTCGGCCTGGTGTCCGCCGGCATCACCATCAACAAGGTCAGCGGCGTCGTCGACGACCAGTTCCCGCTGCTCTTCGGCGCCGCCGCGGGCGTCCTGCTGCTGACCACCGGCGGCACCGCCCTGGTCAGCAGGCGCGTGCGCCGCCAGACCCACGGCCTCGGCCCGGCCGAGATGACCCGGATGTACGAGCATCACGACGCGGTGCTGCACGCCGTACGCGAGGGCGTGATCATCGTCAGCGGCAGCGGCCGGGTGCTGCTGGCCAACGACGAGGCGCGCCGGCTGCTCGGCCTCCCCGCCGATGTGGAAGGACGCTGGGTCGCCGACCTGGGGCTCGGCCCGGACGTCGCGGCGCTGCTGTCCTCCGGCCGGACGGCGACCGATGAGGTGCATCCCGTCGGGGACCGCCTCATCGCCGTCAACCAGCGCTCCACCGACCAGGCCGGCGGACCGCCCGGCAGCGTCACGACCCTGCGCGACACCACCGAACTCCAGGCACTCTCCGGCCGGGCCGACAGCGCCCGCGGCCGCCTCAAGCTCCTCTACGAGGGCGGCACCGAGATCGGCACCACCCTCGACGTGGTGCGCACCTGCGAGGAACTGGCGGAATTCGCCGCCACCCGGTTCGCCGACATCGTCACCGTGGACCTCGCCGGGGCCGTGCTGCGCGGCGAGGAGCCGACGCCCTCCGGCGCCGGCCCGGAGATGCGGCGTACCGCGGTCAGCGGCGACGACGCCGAGAACACCGCGCTCTACCCGGTCGGCAAGGTGATCCGCTTCAACCCCGACACCTCACTGGGCGCCGGCCTGGCCAACGGCGAGCCCGTGCTCGAAGCGGACCTGAGGGCCCTGTCCGGCTGGCAGCGCCAGGACCCCGAGCGGGCCCGCCGGCTCGTCGAGTACGGCATCCACTCGATGATCGCCGTCCCGCTGCGCGCCCGCGGCGTCATCCTGGGCGTCGCGATGTTCTGGCGCGCGCAGGAGCCCGAGGCGTTCGACGAGGAGGACCTCTCCCTGGCCGAGGAGCTGGTCGCCCGCGCCGCGGTCAGCGTCGACAACGCCCGCCGCTACACCCGCGAACACGCCATGGCGGTGACCCTGCAGCGCAGCCTGCTGCCGCGCGGCCTGCCCGAGCAGAACGCCGTGGAGGCCGCCTACCGCTACCTTCCCGCGCAGGCCGGACTCGGCGGTGTCGGCGGGGTCGGCGGCGACTGGTTCGACATCATCCCGCTGCCCGGCGCCCGGGTGGCCCTGGTCGTCGGCGACGTCGTCGGGCACGGCCTGCACGCCGCCGCCACCATGGGCCGGCTGCGTACCGCCGTCCACAACTTCGCCAACCTCGACCTGCCCCCCGACGAGCTCCTGTGGCACCTGGACGAGCTGGTCACCCGGATCGACCAGGACGAGGCCGCCGACGGCTCCGCCGGCGTCACCGGCGCCACCTGCCTCTACGCCATCTACGACCCGGCCTCCGGCCGCTGCACCGTCGCCCGCGCCGGCCACTGCCAGCCGCTGCTGCTGCGCCCGGACGGCACCGCCGAGTTCGCCGAGGTGCCCGGCGGCCCGCCGCTCGGCCTCGGCGGTATGCCCTTCGAGAACTGGGAACTGCCGCTCGCCGAGGACAGCCGCCTGGTCCTCTACACCGACGGCCTCGTCGAGGACCGCGACCGCGACATCGACGCCGGCATGGCCCTGCTGGTCCGGACCCTGGGCGGCCAACCCGACCGCACCCCGGAGGAGACCTGCGAGGCGGCCCTGCGCGAGCTGCTGCCCGACCGCCCCAGCGACGACATCGCGCTGCTCGTCGCCCGCACCCGCGTCCTGGACACCGCCCACGTCGCCGACTGGGACGTCCCCGCCGAAGCCTCGGCCGTCGCCCAGGTACGGGCCGCGGCCGTCCGCAAGCTCGTCGAATGGGACCTGGCCGACGAGGCCTTCACCGCCGAACTCATCCTGAGTGAACTGGTCACCAACGCCATCCGCTACGCCTCCGGCCCCATCCACGTACGCCTGATCCGCGACCGCTCCCTGATCTGCGAGGTCTCCGACCACAGCAGCACCTCCCCGCACCTCAAGCAGGCCGCCATCACCGACGAGGGCGGCCGCGGCCTCTTCCTCATCGCCCAGCTGGCCGAACGCTGGGGCACCCGCTACACCGGCGACGGCAAGGTCATCTGGACGGAACAGCCACTGGTGGCGGAGGTGGTGGGGGAGCAGGGGGCGCCGTCGCTCAGTCCGCCCGTCCCCTGAGTTCCCGCCGCCCGTGGTGGAACACCGCATTCAGGCCGAAGGCCACGGTCAGCGCGGCCGTCGACGGGCTGCCGAGGATCAGCTGCCACCACTCGGGGAAGCGGTGGTATAGGCGCGGCGCGACGACCGGGAGCATCCCGGCGCCGAGCGCGGCCGCGGCGATCAGAAGGTTGTCCCCCTCGTCGAGGGCGGCCCGGCGCAGGATGCCGATCCCGACGGCGGCGACGGTGGCGAAGCACATCAGGGAGGCGCCGCCGACCACCGGCTGGGGGAGGGCGGCGATCAGCGCGCCCAGCTTGGGGACCGTGCCCAGGAACATCATCATGCCCCCGGCGACCGCGGTGATGCGGCGGGTGCGCATCCCGGTCATCAGGGTCAGCCCGACGTTGCCGGAGAAGACGGTGTCGGGGAACGCGTTCATGGCCCCGCCGAGGACGCCTGACAGCCCGTCGGCGGCCAGCCCGCGGCCCAACGCCCGGTCGCTCAGCGGCCGTTCGACGATCTCGCCGACCGCGATCATCTGTGCCGTCGATTCCGCGAAGACCACCAGCATGACCACACACATCGAGACGATGCCCGCCGGCGGGAACCGGGGCGCGCCGAAGCGGAACGGTGTCACCACTCCCAGCCAGTCGGCGCCCCCGACCCCGGAGAAGTCGGCGAGGCCCATCGGGATCGCCGCGAGCGTGCCCGCGGCCAGCGCGATCAGCACGCTCACCTGCGCCGGCAGGCCGCGGCCGAACCGCCGGAGCAGGACGAGGAGGGCCACCACCCCACCCGCCAGCGCCAGGTGCCCGAACGGGGCGTAGCTCTTCGCCGAGGGGTCCGGCCCGGCGATCATCCCCGGGGCCGTACCGATGAGCGCCAGGCCGACGACGGTGATCACCACCCCGCTGACCAGCGGCGGGAAGAGCCGCAGCGCCCGTGCGAAGGGGAAGGCGATGAGCAGGCCGAACGCCCCCGCGGCCAGCATCGAGCCGTACACCGAGGGCAGTCCGTGCTGCTGCGCAATCATGATCATGGGGGTGACGCAGACGAAGGAGCCGCCGGTGACCAGCGGCAGCCGCACCCCCAGCAGGGGGCCCGCCCCCAGGCTCTGGACGACCGTGACGATCCCCGCGACGAACATGTCCGCGTTGATCAGCACCCCGACGGTCTCCCGGTCCAGCCCCGCCCCCGCACCGAAGATGAGCGGGACGGCGACCGCGCCCGCGTACATCACCAGCGCGTGCTGCAACCCGAGGCTCAACAGGCGGCCGGTGGCGGGGGCTTGGCGTGTCGGGTCATCGCCTCGCGGGTACGGGGGGACGCGGCGGTGCAGTCTGCGGGGCATGGCCGACCTCTCGGGCGCGGGTGGCGCCGGGCGGGCGGGGGTCGTCCCGACGCGGCGGTGCGGTGCGGGCGTCAGCCGTCCTTGGCGGCCCGCAGCCGGGCGGCCTCCCGCGGCGAGTTCTCGTTGAGCCGGCCGGCCCGCGAACCCGCCAGCTTGTCGGCGAGGTGCCGGCCCACCGTCGTCGGCGGGTAGAGCGGCTCGCTGCCGACCGGGACGCAGCCGGGCAGACAGCTGATCTGCGCGTCCCAGTTCCCGTCGTGGAAGTACGCGGCGGAGCGGCGCCGTACCACCCGCCCCCGCTCATCGGTCGGCGGCAGGACCCGGTGCATCGTCGACAGCCAGCGGTCATTGGTCCAACGGGCCATCAGGTCACCGAGATTGACCAGCAGACAGCCCGGCTGCGGCAGGACGTCGTGCCAGGTGCCGTCGCTGTCGAGGATCTGCAGGCCGGGGACGCGGTCCGCCCACAGCACCGTCACGATGCCGTAGTCGGTGTGCGCGCCCATCCCCATCTGCTCGGGGTCGATCACCGTCTCCTCTTCCGGGAGCCGGTAGTGGATCATCCGCAGCACATCGAGGGAATGGTCGGTGAACGGGCCGAAATAGCCCTCCTCGAGCCCGAGGGCCCGCGCGAAGATCTCCGTCAGTCGCTCGGCGAGCCCGCCCGCCCGGATGCACCACTCCTCCACCGCCGCACGGAAGCCCGGCACGGACGGCCAGAGATTGGCCGGGTAGTGGGCCTCGGGAAGGTCCAGCTCCGGGTACGCGGCAGCCTCGGCGCCCACATTGAACGCCTCGAAGAGGTCCTCGACGGCGGCCGGAACGCCCAGGCTCAGGCTGAGCCTCTCGGTACGCGGCGGGGTGTAGCCGCGGTTGATGTCCGGGGACGGCGGCCGCAGCGCCTTCTTCTCCTCCAGTGGGAGCCCGAAGAACGCATCCAGCCCGTCCGTGAAGGCGGCGACCGTGGACTGGGGGATGCCGTGCCCGCGGACCTGCAGGAACCCGACCGTCCGCGCCGCCGCGTCGACCTCCGCCGCGATGGCCGCGCGGTCGGTCTCGCCGCCGTGCTCCCAGGCGGAGATATCGATGACGGGTACCTCCAGCACACCGTCCACTGCCCTGGCCCTGCCCATGACGCCACTCCCTTCCTGTACCTGCGTGCCGACGCCCTGGACCTGACACTCCCTCAGGACGCCCTTCAACATTTTGATGAACAGAATGTTGCCTGTCATGATCAAATCAAGCCGACCGATGGACGGCGGGCCCCGGGAATCCCATGGCTTCCCCACCGCCCCCGATGGCATGCTGACGCTGTGAACGGTCCCGAAATCCATGTGAAATTCCCGCCTGAGCTGCACCTCTTCATCGCGGCCGGCCGCACCCCGGCCGGCACCCGCGTCGTCACCGACGGGGCGTCGACGCTCGGCCATGTCATCGAGTCCCTGGGCGTCCCGCTCACCGAGGTCGGCCGGCTCGTCGTCGACGGCCGGGAGGTCCCCGTCTCCCACATCCCGCAGGCGGACGAAATCGTCGAGGTACGCGCCGTCCAGCGCCCCCAGCAGGTCCCCGGCGCACCCCTGCGGTTCCTGCTCGACGTCCACCTCGGCACCCTGGCACGACGCCTGCGGCTGCTCGGCGTCGACGCCGCGTACACCAATGAGGACCCCGGCGACGCCGCACTTGCCGCACTCTCGGCAAAGGAGCGGCGGGTCATGCTCTCCCGCGACCGCGGCCTGCTCCGGCGCCGGGAGATCTGGGCCGGCGCCTACATCTACAGCGACCGCCCCGAGGACCAACTCCACGACGTACTCAGGCGCTTCGCCCCCGCCCTCGCTCCCTGGACCCGCTGCACCGCCTGCAACGGCCAACTGACGACCGCCGACAAGGACTCGGTCCAGGAACAGCTCGAACACGGCACCCAGCGCACCTACGACGTCTTCGCGCAGTGCACCTCCTGCGGCCGGGTCTACTGGCGCGGGGCGCACCATGCCCGCCTGGAGGCGATCGTCACCAAGGCGCTACGGGAGACCGCCGGCTGAGGGTGGCCGCCCGTCTGCGGCCGGGCGGCTCGGGGTGCTGCCGGTGCCGGTGTCGCTCAGCGGTGCTCGGGGTTCGCGGAGTCCGCCCGGCAGCCCGCGTCCCACTCCGTGCGCTGGTTGCCACGGGCCGGGATGCCGCCCGCCGCCTTGAGCATGGCGGCGATGTGCATCAGGTTCCAGGTCATGAAGGCCGTATTGCGGTTGGTGAAGTCGTTCTCCGGGCCGCCCGAGCCGGGGTCCAGGTAGGAGGGGCCGGGCCCGGCCTCACCGATCCAGCCCGCGTCGGCCTGGGGCGGGATGGTGTAGCCGAGGTGCTGGAGGCTGTAGAGGACGTTCATCGAGCAGTGTTTGATGCCGTCCTCGTTGCCCGTGATGAGGCAGCCGCCGGCCCGGCCGTAGTAGGCGTACTGGCCGCGCTCGTTGAGGACGCTGGAGCAGGCGTAGAGCCGTTCGATGATCTGCTTCATGACGGAGCTGTTGTCGCCGAGCCAGATCGGGCCGCAGAGGACGAGGATGTCGGCGGCCGTCACCTTCTCGTACAGCCGCGGCCAGGCGTCGGACGCCCAGCCGTGCTCGGTCATGTCGGGCCAGACGCCGGTGGCGATGTCATGGTCGATCGCGCGGATCACCTCGGTGGTGACGCCGTTGCCCTCCATGATGCCGCGGCTCTTGCCGATCAGGCCCTCGGTGTTGCTGGTCTCGGGGGAGCGCTTGAGGGTGCAGTTGATGAAGAGGGCGCTGAGGTCGTCGTAGCGCAGGGCCGGGGGCATCGGGGACTCCTTGCGGCGGGCGGGCGGATGCGCGTCCTCAGCCTGCGGCTGCGCGCCGCACCGGGCCACCTGGAGAGCCCCGAATGTATGAGCCCGAAAGTGCGAGCCCGCGCATGAGCCCGGGACACCGCCCCCGGCCATCTGCCCGCCCCGCATGTGATGGGGTGATCCCCACGAGGCAATCGGACCACGGATGCAAGGGACACGACCGGTGACATCGGGCTCGACCACCCCCTACGACCACCGCGGCGCACAGCTGCTCGCCCTTCTGCTCGGCGGCGCGGCACCGGGCGACGCCGGGCGGATACGCCATCGGCTGGGGGAGGCGGAGCCCCGCTATCTCACCTGGGTGCGCCTCGGTGACGAGGCCCGTGCGCAGGCGATCGCCGATCCGGACGCCCGCGTACGGCGGGAGGTGGTCCGGGCCGACGGGCTCACCGAGGACGATCTGACGGCGCTGCTCGAACGGCCCGATCCCGTGGCCGACCAGGCCGTGTACGAGCACCCGGCGGCGCTTCCCTGGATGCGGCGCCGCATTCTCGAGCCCGGCCGGCACCCCGACCCCACTGCCCTCAAGCCCCTGTTGGACCGGATCCGGGCGACCGTCCAGGACCCGCCCGGGCTCGCCCACTTCGTCGCCGCGGCCGTGGTCAGCGACGTACCCGAGGTGGCCGAGTACGCCCTGCGTACCCGCGGCCCGGCGCTGACCACCGCGGAACAGCTGCGCGGCGTGCTGTCGCTGCTCCCGCACCCCGAACGCCTGCGGGCCCTGCTGGATTCCCCGGCCGACAACGCCTCAACAGCACTGCTGCGTACGCCGGTTGCGGAACTCGCCCGCGCCGCCCTCGGGACGGAGGACGGCGGTGAGCGGCTGCGCGCCGCCGTCACCGACGCCGAGGGAGCCGAGGGGCTGATCGCCGGCCTTCGGGCGGGCGAGGAGTCCGGGCCCGTATGGCGGCGGACCCTGGACTGGGATGCGCTACTGACGGCACATCAGGAGGCTTCGCTGCCGGAGTCGGCCGTAGGTGCCCTCGCCGCCCACCCGGGCTGCCCCGAGCCGCTGCTCGCCGACCTCTACCGGGCCCACCCCGCCGCCGTGGCCGACGCCGCCCGCCCCTGCCCCGCCGTACTGCGCGCCGCGGCCCACACCCCCGGCCACCCCGAACTCGCCCGGCTCGCCGCCGCCCTGGACCGGGCCGACGAGGCAACCGGGTCGGCCGTCCTCGATGCCGTCAGCCCCGCCCGTACGGCGGTGAGCACCCTCGTGGAACTCGGGACCGGCGCCCCCGCCGCACCCCTGCGCGCCCTGCTACGCCGTCACCTCGGCGCCGACCCGCGCCGCTGGGCCACCCTGCGCACCGCCCTGTCCCGCTACCAGGGCACCCTCGCCGACCTCCTGGCAGACATCGCCGACGGTACGGTCCCCGAACCTGCGCCCACCGCCAAGGTGCCCGCCCTGACCAAGCCGTACCGCTACCTGCTGTACGCCGCCGAGCCCGACGACCTGCGCGACCTCCTCCCGCACCTCCCCGACGAGCTGCGGCACGCCCTGCTCGGCAAGGGCGCGCTGCCGGCCCATGCCCTCGACACCGCGCTCGCCGCGGCCGATCCCCGCGCATGGGCCGCCATCGGGGGCAATGTCGCGCTCGGCGCGCGTGATCTGCGCCGGCTGACGGAAGGCGATGAGCCCACGGTCAACGCGGCCGTGTACCTCAACCAGAAGGCCACCCTGTCGCTGCGCCGTGCGATCGCCTCCGGCGTGCCGCGTACCCCCGGCCGCAGCGATCTGCTCCCGCTCGACGCCGGCCTGCGCGCCGCACTCCTCGCCGCCAAGGACAAGTTCCTTCTCACACCGGCCGTGACCAGCGGCGATCCCGAACTCGTGCACCGCGCCTGGCGGCACCTCCCTGACGCGGCGCTGCGCTTCGCGGTGGTCCGGGTGTGGGAGCGCGGCGGCCCGGACGCGGTACGCCGGCTGGTCGGCCTGCTCCCCGAGGCCGTCCAGGGGTGGCAGCTGGTCCAGGACACCCTCGCCGCGCTCGACCACCGCGACGGCGTGGCCCGCCTCCGGGCCGGCATGGAACCGTACGAGGACACCGGCCGGCTGCCCGGCCTCTTCGCGCAGCCGCGCGGACGCAACGCCACCCGGCGACTGATGCGGACCATCGTGCACGAGCCCTATGCCTACGACTTCGCGCGCCTGATCGCCGCCCATCACCGGCACACCTTCCAACCCGAGCCCCTCGAGGAACTCCTGCGCCACGAGGACGTCGACGACGAGATCCGGTGGGCGCTCACCGCGGCGAGGCCCCAGCGGGAAGCGGACGATGCCCAGGACGGAGCATTCGAGCCGATCGCGTATCTGCGCGCCGCGTCGTGGCCCGGCCCCTCCCGCTGGTTCACCGACGCGGTACGGCAGGGCTCGCTCGCCGCCGAACGGCTCGTCGACACCGCCCGGCCCGCGGCGGCGGTCGTGGCGAGCCTCCACGAAAACTGGCACGCATCGCAGGTCACGGCGGCCCGCCGGCACGCCATCGGCCTCGCACACGAGCACCTGGCCGGCCACCCCGAGGCCTGGGTCGTCGCGCTCAACCTCCTCGGCACCTTCACCGGTACGCTCGCCGAGCTGATCACCGTCGCCGCGCAGGTGGCCGGCCCCAGGCCGGACGCGGAGGAACTGGCCCGCCTCGACGCGAGCCGGCACGCCGCCGACGCCAGGGCGGCCGCCCAGGAGCCCGCGCCCGCACCGCCCTCGAAGCAACCCCGCTACGTCGACCGCCATCGCCTGGACCGGACCCTGGACACCGAGGCCGCGGTGACCGCCGCCGACCTGCTGCGGAGTCTCGTGCCGCACGCGCCGCTGCCCACCGACCCCGTCGTCCTGAAGAAGCTTGCCGACACCGACTCCTCCCGCATCCCCGGGCACCGGCACCCCGGCTGGCTGGACGAGGCCTGCCATGCGCACGGCACCCCCGAAGCCGCCGAGCTGCTGGCCTCCCGGAAGGGACCCGCCTACCAGCACTTCGACGGATCCGACCGGGGCGCCACCAAGGAACTGGCGGCCTGCCGCACCGGCCATATCGCGCCCAGCGAGATGGTCGCCCGGCGGCCCGCCGCCGAACTGGCCCCGCTGCCCGACGCCTGGCTCAAGCGCGGCAGGGTCGCCGCGCAGCTGCGCGCCGTACGCCGCCTGGCCGCCGACCGGCTCGGCGCCGACCCCGGGCGCTGGCTGCGCGCGCTCGTGGCCATGGACACCGAATGGGCCGAGCGGCCCTTCGCCGAACTGCTGGACCATGCCGACACGGACGATGCCGACGGCGCGGCCCGGACAGCCCCCCTGACCCTGACGCCCGCCGCGGCCGGGCTTCTGCTCCATGCGGACGCCGACGCCCTCGCCGCCGTGATGACGCAACTGGCCTGCGGGGCAACGGCCACACTGACCGAGAAGGCATGTGCGCGCAACCATGTGACCGCCGCCCTCGTCGACCATGTCTTCGCCCGCGGCGACCGGACCGCACTGCTCACCCTCGCCGGAAATACGTACGCCGCCAGGTGCCACCCGGACCTGCGGTGGCGCCTGCTGACCCTCGACGACACCGCCCTCAACTACGCGATGTACGCCCGGTCCCCGGTCGAGATCCGCCGGGTCATCCTCTCCCGCCGGCCTCAGGGGCGTGCCGTCACCGGCCCCGACGACCTCCTCCCGCTCGCCCCGGAGCTGCGCACACGGCTGCGCGTCTCCCTCGGCAAGAGCTCTCTGCAGGACGACCGCTTGGCGGTTGAGGCGGCAGACTCCCACGTCGTCGAGGGTGCTCTCGCGTCCTTCGGCACACAGCTCCCGCTCTTGGACCATCTCCTCGCCGCGCGCAACTCGCTGCGCCACGGCGGCCCGGACCATCTGCGCTCACTCATCGACCGGGGCCTGCTGAGCACCGGTGCCGCCAAGGCCGCCACCAAGGCGCTGGCCGCGCCCGACCCGGACGCGGTGCTCACCGCCCGGCTCGACCGTGAGCTGAGCATGGAGCGGCTGGTCACCAGGCTCCGGACCTGTAAGAGATACCTCGAGGAGCACAAGATCCTGGGCCTTCCCTACGTCCGCGACTGGGACGTCCTGCTCCGCGCGCAGGAAGAGAAGCCTTTCCCGCGGGCGGCCTGGGATGCGCTCCGCGGCCTCCCGGACGCTCCGGAGGAGGTGGCGTCGGCCTCCCTCGACGGCGCTCTCGCCCGGAGCAGCCCCCGCCTGGCCCGCGCGCTCATCGCCGTCCCCGGCAGGTCGGACAGGCGCGAGGAGTTCGGGGTGACGCTGGACTCTCTCCTCGAACGCGGCCTGCTCACCCCCGGCGACCTCGTCCACCGCGCCGAAGGCGCCAACACCGTCCTCCATTACCTCGCCGAGGCCAGCCTCCGCCAGGAACTCCCCGCCCCGATGCGGACCGCGGTCCAGGACGCCACCAAGGAGCTTGCCGCCCTCGCCGCGCAGCACCTGGGCACCGACCACGCCGCCTGGCAGCGGCTCTTCGCCGCGATCACCGGCTACGACACCAACTGGCCGATGCCCGGCTCGCCCGTCACCGTCGGCGCCCTGCTCGCGCACGCCGCCAAGGAACCGCTGGGTTGAGGGAGTCGAGGAAGGCGAGCTTTCCGGACGCGCGGATCGGACCCGAGTGGGGACGGCGGCGGATCGGCGCGTTCCGTGACGCGGCGGCGTTCGAGCGGTTCGCGGCGGTCTACGAGGAAGCGATGGGCCGGCTGCCCGAACCGGACGAACAGCGCATGGTGCAGACGGCCTTCGGGGCGGTCCGGGTGTACCGGTTCGGTACGGGGGAGGGCGTGCCGCTGGTGCTGATGCCGGGCCGGGGCTCGTGCACTCCGCTGTGGCGGACGAACCTGGCGGGGCTGACCCGCGGCGGGCGCACGGTGTGCGCGGTCGACGGGCTCGGGGAGCCGGGGTGCAGCGTGCAGTCCGCGCCGCTGACATCGGGCGCGGACCAGGCGGCGTGGATCGACGAGATGCTCGCGGGCCTGGAACTGCCCGCCGCGCATCTGCTGGGGGTGTCCATCGGAGGGTGGCCGGCGCTCCAGGTGGCCATCCACCGCCCGGAACGCCTCGCCTCCGTCATCACCCTGGATCCGGCGCACTCCTTTGCGCGGCTGAGCTGGAAGATGCTCGTGGTCTCGCTGGGCAGCGTGATCCCGGGCATGCCGGAGCGGCTGCGCAACCGGCTCCTGGGGTGGATCTCGGGCGGTATCGACGACGCCGGGGACCCTATCGAGGGCCGGCTGATCGCCTCCGGAATGCGTGACTTCACGACCCGCTTCCCGGCCCCGGTCCTGCCCCGCGACGACGAACTGCGGGCCATCGGCGTGCCCGTACTGGCCCTGATCGCGGGCAGGAGCATCGCGCACGACCCCGACAAGGCCGCCGCGCGGGCACGTACGGTGCCCGGCGGTACGGTCGAGGTCTGGCCCGACGCCTCGCACGCGATCAACGGGGAGTTCCCGGAGCGGATCGCCGATCGGGTGGAGGAGTTCCTCGGCACGGTCCGGTGACGAGGCGCGACGGCAGGGCCCGGTGCGGCGGCGGGCCCCGCCGTCGCCGCCGCTCACGCCGTCGCTGCGCCCGGCACCCCCGCAAGCCATTCGCCCGCCGCAGCGACCGCCGCCTCCGCGGCCGGCAGATACCCGAGCGCCCCCAGGAATCCGTGGAAGGTGCCGCCGTGCTCGTCGACACGGGCCTCGACGCCCGCCGCACGCAGGGCCTCGGCGTACGCGCGCCCCTCGTCCCGTAGCGGATCGCACTCGGGCAGGACCAGCAGGGCGGGCGGCAGTCCGGTCAGGTCCGGGGCGAGGCCGGGGGAGGCGTACGGGTGGGCGGGGTCGCCGTCGGGGCCCAGGTACTGCTCCCAGTACCAGCGCATATGGGCCGTGGTGTGGAAGTAGCCGGTGGCGTAGTCGGCCGCCGAGTCGCCGGCCAGGCGGTGGTCCAGGGCCGGGTAGAGCAGGAGTTGGGCGGCCGGGGCCCGGCTGCCGCGGTCGCGGGCCATGAGGGTGACCGCCGCGGCGAGCCCGCCCCCGCTGGAGTCGCCGCCGACGGCCACCCGGTCCGGGTCACAGCCCAGCCCGGCCGCCTGCGCGAAGGCCCACCGGGTGGCCGCGTACGCATCCTCGGCGGCGGCCGGGAAGCGGTCCTCCGGCGCGCGACGGTAATCCACCGACATCACCAACGCGCCGCTGCGCAGGGCGAGTTCGCGGCACAGGCCGTCGTGGGTGTCGAGGTCGCACATCACCCAGCCGCCACCGTGGAAGAAGACGAGGAGGGGGCGGGGGCCGGTGGCTTCGGCCTCGGGGCGGTAGAGGCGTACCGGGAGGGCGGGTGCCCCGGGCGGCCCGGGGACGCTGCGGTCCTCCGTCGCGACCCCCTCCCGGACGGGCCGGCCGGCGCCGGCGCCCGTGGCGCGGCGCAGCGAGGCGGCGTCCAGCGGCCCGCGCGCGGGATCGGGAAAGTTCGCCGTCATCGCGTCGCATATCTGGCGGGCTGCGGGGGAAAGCGGGTCGGGGGCTCGGGATCCGGTTGCGGCGGTCATCAGGTGGTCAGTCCTCCGTCCACGGCGAATTCGGCGCCGGTGATGTACGCGGATGCGTCCGAGGCCAGGAAGCGCACCAGCTCCGCCACCTCGTCCGGTTGCCCGATGCGCCGCAACGGCACCCGCGGGTACTCCTGTTCGCGGCGCTCCGGGCCCAGCACGCTCGCCACCATCGGGGTGTCGATCATTCCCGGGTGCACCGAGTTGACCCGGATCCGGTCACCGGCCAGGTCGATGGCGGCGGACCTGGTCAGGCCGCGCAGCCCGAACTTGCTCGCCCCGTACGCCGCGTGCTGCGGCAGGCCCTTGAGCCCGGCCGTCGACGAGATGTTCACGATCGAGCCGCCGCCCGCCGTGCGCAGCGCCGGAACCACCGCCTTGATGCCGAGGAACGCGCCGAGCAGGTTGACGCGGAGCAGCAGCGCGAAGTTCTCCTCGGTCTCGGTGTCGACGGGGGCGGTGCGCCACAGGGCCGCATTATTGACGAGGATGTCCAGCCGGCCGAAGGACTCCACCGCGGTCTCGGTGACGGTCGCCCATCCGGCGGCCTCCGTGACGTCATGCCGGACGAAGACGGCGGCGTCGCCCAGTTCGGCGGCGACCGAGCGGCCCTCCTCCTCGCGTACATCGGTGATCACCACGCGCGCGCCCGCCTCGGCGAACAGCCGCGCCTCGACCGCGCCCTGGCCCCGCCCCGCGCCGGTGATCACGGCCACCTTGCCGTCGAGGCGCTGCCCGCCGGCGCTCATGCGCGCTCCTCGAGGGCACGGAAGTGCGGGAGCACCGTCTCGCCCCACTGGCGGATGGTCTCCATGCACGCCTCCTGCGGCACGGTGCCCATCTGGATCAGGCACATCACCTCGTCCACCCCGATCTCGCGCAGCTGCTCGACATAGGCGATGGCGTCCTGCGCGGTGCCGTACGCGTGCTGCGCGTTGTAGGCGCCGGTGTCGTTCGGGCGCGCCGGGATGTTCGCCTCGTGCAGCTTGGCGACCAGCCGCTCGCGGCCCTCGGCCATGGCCGCCACATGGTCCTCGCCCTCCTCGTCACCGGTGGGCGCGGGGCCGTTGCCGTACCAGTGGGCGATGGACTCGGCGAAGAACCGCTGGCCGCGGGTGCCGATCCGGTACGCCGCGGCCGCGTCGTCCAGCACCACGGTCGGGCACAGCGCCGAGAAGTGGTTGTTGACCTCGGTGGAGACCAGCCGGTCACCACCACGGGTGGCGACCGCCTCGTCGTAGACCTTGCGCATCTCGCGTACGTCATCGGCCCCGGCGAAGCCCATCACCAGCGCGCCGATGCCCAGTTCGGCGGCGAGCTTGAGGGTGTCGTGCTTGCTGCAGGCCATGAACAGCGGCGGGTGCGGGGCCTGTACGGGGCGGGGCAGGATCGCGCCGGGGCCGATGTCGATCGACCCGTGCCACTCGAACCGCTCCTCGCGCCAGGCGTTGGCGAAGATCCGCAGCGCCTCTTCCATCTGCGGGTAGGTGTCCGCGGGGTCGACCCCGTACATGGACATCTCCTGCTTGGTGGCGCCGCGCCCCGCGCCGATGTCGACGCGTCCGCCGGAGAGCACGTCCAGCATGGCGGCCCGCTCGGCGACCCGTACGGGGTGCTGGTAGCCGAACGGCATGGTCACCACGCCGTGCCCGATACGGATGCGGGAGGTCCGCGCGGCGACCCAGGTGAGGAAGATCTCGGAGGCGCTCATATGCGCGTACTGGGTCAGCGCGTGGTGCTCCACCGCCCAGATGCGGTCGAAGCCCATCTCCTCGGCGTACACGGCCTGTTCGACGCAGTCGCGGATGACCTGGTGTTCGCGTTCGGGGGTGGGGTGGGCGAGCTGAGCCTCGAAGATCATCGAGAACTTCACGGAACTGCCTCCTGGTTGCTGCGGCTACAGCAGAAGTTATTTCTAATAGGAATATGTCTAGCAGGAATAGGAGGGGTGGGGGAAGTGGAATGGGCGATGTCCGTCCCTCCGGGCCCTCCGTCCCTCCGGGCTCCGTCCGGGAGGTGCCCCACTTCCGGGGCGGACGCGGACCGTAGACTGCGGAACGTGACGGACAAGAAGGCGAGCGGCGCAAAGGCCGGTGAAGACGGGCGCCCGGCGCTGCCGGCAACGAGTTGGGCGGTGCTGGGGCTGCTCTCGTTCGGCGAGGAGCTGTCCGGCTACGACCTCAAGAAATGGTCGGACTGGTCGCTGCGCTTCTTCTACTGGAGCCCGTCCTTCAGCCAGATCTACGGCGAGCTGAAGCGGCTGGAGAAGGTCGGCTATGTCACCTCGCGGATGGTCGCGCAGGAGACCGGCAACCGCGACAAGCGGGTCTATCTGATCACCGACGAGGGCATGGAAGCGGTCCGCCACTGGGCGCGCGAGGCGTCGGTGGAGCCCCCGGTCCTCAAACACGGCGTCATGCTGCGGCTCTGGCTCGGCCATCTGCTCGAGGGTGACCAGATGCGCGAAGTGCTCGGCCGGCACCGGGAGTACGCGGAGACCATGCGGCAGCGCGCCGAGGTCGACGCGGCGGGCGCCCGGGAGAAGGAGGAGTGGGCCTACCCGTCGCTCGTCCTGAAGTGGTCGGAGCGGTACTACGCCTCCGAGCGGGATCTGGCCGACGCGATGCTGGCCGACCTGGAGGAGATGGGCGAGCGCGGCGGGACGGGCGAGAAGGGGCGCAGGCTCCCGTAGGCGCGGCGGAAGTAGAGCAGCGGATCGGCGTCCCGGACCCGGTCCGCGGGCGTGAGTGCGGTGACCCGGCCCAGCGCGATGACATGGTCGCCGCCCGGCAGGGTGTCCACCAGATCGCACTCGATTGTCGCCGGCGCGGTGGTCAGCAGCGGCGCGCCGTTGAGGCCCGCGCGCCAGTCGACGCCGGTGAACTTGTCCCCGCCGGTGACCGCGAACCGGCGGCACAGCTCCTGCTGGTCGGCCGCGAGGAGATTGACCGCGAACCGCCCGGCGGCGCTGATCTTCGGCCAGGTGGTGGAGGTCTTCGCCGGGCAGAAGCACACCAGGGGCGGGTCGAGGGACACCGACGCGAAGGACTGCACCGCCATACCGGCGGGCCGTCCGTCGGGCCGGCGCACGGTGATTACCGCGACGCCGGTGCAGAAGCTGCTCAGGGCGTCGCGCATGGCCGCGTCGTCGACGCGGGGCGCCGGGGCGACGGGCGGCGCGGGGGTGTCAGGGGTGAGGATGGACATCACTGCCTCCCAGGTTATTCCTACTAGGTATATGCCTAACCGAAACACTGTGATTGGATACCGGCCACGTCCGCACGTCAAGTAGGCGGCACCGCACGGGACCGCGGCCGCCACCTCCGAGCAAGGGAGCGGGAGGCCATGACCAGCGCACACACCAACCACCAAGGGCCGCCTGACCAGTTGGCGCCGGTCGCGTCGGAGCCGGCCACCATCGCGCGGCTGGTGCAGTACGCCGCCGAGGCGTACGGGGACCGGGAGGCGCTCGCCGACGGCGAGGTCCGCTGGACCTTCGCCCGGCTGGCGCAGGAGATCACCGCCGCGGCACGGGCCGCCCTCGCCCACGGCGTACGGCACGGCGACCGGATCGCC
The DNA here is from genome assembly GCF_040651455.1 of Streptomyces sp. NPDC048483. Classification (NCBI taxonomy): domain Bacteria; kingdom Bacillati; phylum Actinomycetota; class Actinomycetes; order Kitasatosporales; family Streptomycetaceae; genus Streptomyces; species Streptomyces sp. NPDC048483. Next base: position 91,226 of record NZ_JBEZJZ010000008.1, on the reverse strand, counting down.
GTCTGGGCCCCCAACAGCCGCCAATGGATCACCGCGGTCCTCGGCGCCGTCTCCGTCGGCGCCGTCCTCGTCCCCCTCAACACCCGCTACAAAGCCGCCGAGGCCGCCGACATCCTGCGTCGCAGCGGCGCCCGCCTGCTGTTCACCACGCGCGGATTCCTCGGCCGCGACTACGCCGCGATGCTGCACAACTCCGGTGAGGACCTTGGCCGGTTGAGCGACACGGTCATCCTGAGGGACGACGCCGACCCGGCCGAGGACACCCCGTCGACCACGACCTTCGACGCCTACCTGGCGGCCGGCCGCGCCGTCACCGACGCCGCGCTCACCGCCCGTACCGACGCGGTCGGCCCCGATGACCTCGCCGACATCCTCTTCACCTCCGGCACCACCGGCCGCCCCAAGGGCGTGATGGCCACCCACGGCCAGACCCTCCGCGTCTTCGACACATGGTCCCGCCTGGTCACCCTGCGCACGGGCGACCGCTACCTCCTCGTCAACCCCTTCTTCCACACCTTCGGCTACAAGGCCGGCATCCTCGCCTGCCTGCTGCGCGGCGTCACCATGCTGCCCGAGCCGGTCTACGACACCGACCGCATCCTGCGGCGCATGGCGGATGAATCGGTCAGCGTGCTGATGGGCCCGCCGACCGTCTTCCACGGCCTGATCCACCACCCCGAACGCGACCGCCACCCGCTCACCGCCCTCCGGCTGGCCGGGACGGGCGCCGCCACCGTCCCCACCGAACTCGTCCAGGAGATCCGCGAGGTGCTCGGCGCCCCGGACGTCTTCACCGCCTACGGCTTGACCGAATCGGCCGGAGTGGTGACGGTCTGCCCGACCGACGCCGACGCCTGGACTGTCGCGCACACGGTCGGCCTGCCGCTGCCCGGTACGGAGCTGCGCATCGTCGACCCGGCCGGGGAGCCGGTGCCCACCGGAGAGCCGGGCGAGGTGGTCGTCCGCGGCTACCACGTCATGCCCGGCTACCTCGACGACCCGGCGGCCACCGCCCGGGCCATCGACCCCGACGGCTGGCTGCACACCGGCGATGTCGGCGTGCTGGACGACCGCGGCTTTCTCGCCCTCACCGACCGGATCAAGGACATGTACGTCGTCGGCGGCTTCAACGCCTACCCGGCGGAGGTGGAGAAAGTGCTGCGCGGGCACCCCGCCGTCGCCGACATCGCCGTCGTCGGCGCCCCCGACGAACGGCTCGGCGAGGTGGGCGTCGCCTTCGTCGTGCCCGCCGCGGGCACCGTCCCCGACCCCGACGAGCTGACCGCCTGGACGCGCGAACGACTGGCGAACTTCAAGGTGCCGCGCCACTATCACCTCGTACCCGAACTGCCCCGCAACGCCGGCGGCAAGATCCTCAAGGGCGAGCTGCGCCGCGCGGCGAGGAAAGGAGAACCCGGCGCATGAGGCTGACCGAGGAACACCAGGAACTCCGGGCCGCCGTACGGGCGTTGCTCGTCCGTCACCCTGGTGAGACGGCCTGGCGGCCGCTGACCCGGCAGATCGGGGTGGCGGGGCTGGCGGTGCCCGAGGAGTACGGGGGAGCGGGCTGCGGCGCTCTCGAAGTCCACGTCGTCATGGAGGAGTTGGGGCGGACGCCGGCTCCCGTACCCTTCCTCGGCTCGGCGGTGCTGACGACGCAGGCCCTGCTCGCCGCGGGGGATGCGGAACTGCTGCCGGGGCTGGCCGAGGGAAGCGCGGTGGGGGCGCTGGCCTGGGCGGAGGGCGGGTCGTGGGAGCCGGATGCCGTACGGGCCGCCGCGCGCCGGGGCCCGGACGGGTGGCGGCTCACCGGTGTCAAGGAGCACGTCCTGGACGGGGCGGATGCCGATGTCCTGATCGTCGCCGCCCGCGCGGAGGCGGGGATCTCGCTGTTCGAGGTGGCGGTGGATGCGGCGGGGCTGGGGCGCGAGCGGCTGGTGCCCATGGACACGTCGCGACCGCAGGCGCGCATCGTCCTCGACGGGGTTGCGGCGCGCCTGATCGGTACGGAAGGCAACGGCGACCGCGTGCTGCGGCAGGTCCGGGACCTCGGGTGTGTGGCGCTCGCCGCCGAGCAGGTGGGCGCGGCGGAACGCTGCCTCGAGCTGACCGTGTCCTACGCCCAGGAGCGCGTGCAGTTCGGCCGCCCCATCGGCTCCTTCCAGGCCGTCAAGCACCGGCTGGCGGATGCGTACGTACAGGTGGAGGCGGCGCGATCGGCCGCGCTGGGCGCCGCCTTCGCGGCCGCCGAGGGCGCACCGGAGCTGCCCCGCTACGCGGCCGTCGCCAAGTCGGCCTGCTCGGAGGCGTTTTCGGCGGTGGCGGGGGAGATGGTGCAGCTGCACGGGGGGATCGGCATCACCTGGGAGCACGACGCCCACCGCTACTTCAAGCGGGCGCACGGGGACGGGCAGCTCTTCGGCGCCCCGGCCCGGCATCGTGAACGGCTCGCGGAGGAGCTGGGGTTGCTCGTGTGAGCCGGAGCCGCTGATCGGGCGCCCCGCCCCCGTCGTACCGGGGTCAGTCCCGGGGTGCGGGGGCGGCGAGCGTCAGGTCCCATACACGGATGCCGTCACCGGAGTTCGTGACGGCGACAGGCCTACCGGCTATCTCGGTGACCATTTGGAGGTGGTGGCCGGTGAACGGCTCCCCGAGCTGTTCACCGCGGGCCAGGTCCCACACACGGGTGGTGCCGTCGTTGCTGCCGGTCACGGCGATGGCCCGCCCCGCGACGGTCGCGGTGCCCAGCGTCTGGATGCTGTCGGTGTGGCCCGTCATGGGCGATCCCACCGGCTCCTGGCGCGCCAGGTCCCACACCTGCAGCGCGTTGCGGTCGTCGCCGCCGGCCACGACCACGGTGCGACCGTCCATCTCGGTGATCGCGAGGGCTCTGACGACGGGCTCGATGCCGGTCAGCGGCTCTCCCAGCCGCTCCTCGCCGAGGATGTCCCACACCTCGACGAAGGAGTCGTGCCCTCCGGTGGCAGCAAGCGGACGGCCTCCGATGCGGGCGGCGCCCATGCCCCCGTTGTAGCTGCCCTCGATTTCCGCGAAGCATTCACCGGTGGTCAGATCCCATGCCAGCAGCTTCCCCTCCTCGCAGCTGCTGACCCCGAGCAGCCCTCGCTCGTACGCAACCGTGGTGAGCGAGCCGACGCCCAGACCGTGGCCGGTCAGCGTCTTGCCTATCTTGCGACCGGTACGCAGATCCCAGACCCGCACGGCACCGCCCATGCTTTCCTCGTCGAAGTGGGAAAGGTCGAACCGCCCGCCGCCGGTGACGATCACGGGCCGTCCGTCGAGATACGCCGCCGTCAAGAGGGAGACGGTCTGCCCGGCGTTCGTTTCGCGCACCTGGCGCCAGTCCTCGTTCTCCTTCTCCTCGTCGTCCTCCAACAGGCCGACCTCGCGGTACCAGTCGTCCTCGGGCCGGGCCGCGTCGAGTTCCAGAGGGCGTTGCGCGCATTTCCCGCTGCGCAGATCGCAGGTCCACAGAATTCCGTCGACGTCCACGCTGACCACCACGAGAACACCGTCGAGTTCGATGACGGATGAGGTGTCCTGGAAGCCGTGGGTGTGGCCGGCGAAGCCGCGCATCATTCGGTGATCAGTCATGCTTCGCACCCTAACTGCTGCCACTGACAGTCCAGTTGTCCCCTGCCTGCCCTCGCCTGCCATGACAACTAGGCACCTGCTAACGTAAATTGGCATGTGCTGGAGGCTGCCATGAAAGACCCCGCGCCGACCGGCGACGCCCTCGTCCGCATGCTGGCGACCCTGTCCAATCCCCACCGGGTGCGCGTCATCGCCGCGCTCCAGGAAGGGCCGAACTACGTCAGCCAACTGGCCCGCGAGCTGGGCATCGCCCGAGCGCTCCTTCAGGTCCATCTGAAGAAGCTCGAGGCGGCCGGCCTGGTCTCCTCGCGGATCCAGGTGTCGGACGACGGCAAAGCCATGAAGTTCTACGAGGTGAACCCCTTCTCGGTTCATCTCACACCCGAACGGCTCGCCACTGCCGTGGAGACGCTGACCATCGAGAAAGGACCGTCACGATGAAGTACCACCAGTGGCAGGAAATCATAGGGACCATCGGGATCTTCGTGCTGCTCACCGTCACCGTCGTCACCGTCATCTGGCAGGTGGCGATCAGCCAACGGGCCAAGGCGCAGCTGGCCAGGGAGGGCGAGTACCGCAAGCTCGTCGCAGCCGGTACGGCGGGGCAGGAGCGCATCGAGCGGCGGCTGGAGGCGATCGAAAGGATCCTCAAGGACGTCGAGTAGACCAAGGAGCCGGACCGGGCGGTCGGACCGAGCAGCCCCGTCTGCAGCACCTCGCAAACCCGGCCGTGGGGCCGTCGAGCGGCAACTCGACGGCCCCGTAACGGCGGCCGGACCACCCCGCCGACAGGCGGGTTCCACAGGATCGATCCACCAGGAACAGGAGGGTAGTTCATGCTGCCCGAAAACAAACCAGGCGCCCGGCCGGGCATGGTCGCGACCGTGGCCGGATGGTCCACACGCCATCGCACGGCGGCGATCGCCGGCTGGCTGGCGCTGGTCGTCCTCGCCCTGCTCGCCGGTGCGCCGGCCGGCGGCGAGGGGGCCCATGCCGTCGACCCCGGAGAGGCGGGGCGGGCCCAGCAGCGGGTCGATGCCCAGCGCAGCGGCGACTCCATCCGGGAGAACGTCCTGATACGGGGGCGGAACGCCGGCCGGTTCGCGGACGACCCCGAACTGACCTCTACCACCAGGGACTTGGTGGCCGAGATGCGCCGCACCCCGCACGCCGTGAGCGAGGTCGGGTCACCGCTCGGCGCGCACGGCGCCCACTGGATCTCCCGCGACGGCCGCTCCGGCCTCGTCACCTTCGAAGTCCGCGGTCCGGACGAGCAGTTCGAGGACCACTACGCGACCGCCGAGCGGGCTGTCACGGCGGTACAGAAGCGCCACCCCGGCGTACGGCTCCTCCAGGCGGGCGACAGCAGCCTTTCCGACGCGGTCAACGACGGCATCAAGGGCGACCTGAAACACGCCGAGACGACGTCCCTCCCGCTCACCCTGCTCATTCTGCTGGCCGTCTTCGGCTCGCTGATCGCCGCGGGGATACCGCTGCTGGTCGCGGCGACCACCGTCGCGGCCACCTTCGGCCTCCTCCAACTGATAGGCAAATGGGTGCCGTTCAACAGCGCGGCCTCCGCGATCGTGCTGCTGATCGGCATGGCCGTCGGCATCGACTACTCGCTGTTCTACCTGCGCCGGGTACGGGAGGAACGCGCCGCCGGGCACGACGTGCGCGAGGCGCTGCGGATCACGGCGGCCACCTCGGGCCACGCCGTCGTCGCGTCCGGACTGACCGTGATGATCTGCATGCTCGGCCTGCTGTTCACCGGCGTGGACGTCTTCAAAGGCCTGACCGCGGGCACCGTGCTGGTGGTCGGCCTGGCGGTGCTCGGCTCGGTGACGGTGCTGCCCGCGCTGCTCGCCGCGCTCGGTGACCGGGTCGACTCGGCGCGCGTCCCGTGGCTCGGCAAGCGGATGACGGTGCCCAAGGAGTCCCGGTTCTGGGGCGGCGTGGCACGGGCCGTCGTACGGCGCCCCCTGGCGGCCGGGCTGTCGATGGCCGTCGTCCTGGTCCTCATGGCCGTCCCCGCGCTGGGACTCCGCCTCCAGGACGCGGCGGTGACCGCCAGCCTGCCGCCCGGCGCCTCGGCCGCGGTGGACGCCGCGCGGGAGATGCAACGGGCGTTCCCGGGGGCGGCGACGGCCGCGCGGGTCGTCATCGACCGGACGGACGGCATGCCCGTCGACGGACCCCCGGCACGCAAGGCCCTCGACGCGCTGCACCGCCGGGCCGCCCACAGCCAGGGAGCCCTCCACGAGCCCATCACCGCGCTGCCGGTGGGGAACACCATGGTGATACGGGTGCCGCTCGGCGGCGCCGTCACCGACCCGGACGCCGACCGCGCCCTGGCCACCCTGCGCGACCACGCACTCCCCGCCACCTTCGGAACGGTGCCGGGCGTCAGGTACGCCGTCACCGGAAAGACCGCCGTCCCGCACGACTTCGCGCGCCAGGTGAACAGCAGAACGCCCCTCGTCCTCGGGTTCATTCTCGCCCTGGCGTTCCTCCTGCTCGCCGTGACGTTCCGGTCCTGGACCCTGCCCCTGGCCTCGATCCTGCTGAACCTGCTGTCCATCGGGGCCGCCTACGGAGTGCTCGTGTGGGTGTTCCAGGACGGCAACCTGGAATCGGCGCTCGGGTTCACGTCCTACGGCGGCGTCGTCAGCTGGCTGCCGCTGTTCATGTTCATCGTCCTGTTCGGGCTGAGCATGGACTACCACATCTTCATCCTCAGCCGGATCAAGGAACGGTGGCTCGGCGGCGCCACACCCCGGGACGCCGTGGTCTCCGGCATCGCCGCCAGCGCGGGCGTGGTCAGCAGCGCCGCCCTCATCATGACCGGCGTCTTCCTGGTCTTTCTCACGCTGTCGGCCATCGAGTACAAGATGCTGGGACTCGGCATGGCGCTGGCGGTGCTGCTGGATGCCACCGTGGTGCGGGGGGTGCTGCTGCCCGCCGCGATGGTCCTGCTGGGCGAGCGGGCCTGGCGTAACGGGCCCGCGGCGCCTCGTACGAGAAGACGCCGCGGGCCCCGGGAAGCGCGCCAGGCCCCGTCGTCGAACTAGTCCGCCAGGACGCGGGCCCGGCACTCGGCCGGCGTCCCCCACGCGTCCCGTAGGGCGCGGGCCTTGCGGATCCAGAGGGAGAGGTCCAGCTCCTCGGTGTAGCCGAGTGCGCCGTGGAGCTGGAGTGCGGTGCGTGCTGCCGCGTACGCCGCCTCGCCGGACGCCACCTTTGCCGCGGCGAGGTCGCGGCCCGCCGAGGGGGCGCCCGCCGCCACCGCCAGCGCCGCCGCATGCACCAGGGGCCGGGCGAACTCGAGGCCGATGAGGGTGTCGGCGAGCCGGTGTTTGACCGCCTGGAAGGAGCCGATGGCGACCTGGAACTGGGTGCGTTGTTTCACGTATGCCACGGTCTCGGCCAGCAGGGCGCGGCCCAGACCGAGGGACTGTGCCGCCGTGGCCAGCCGCGCGACATCGGTGGCGTGCGCGGCGGCCGCGGCCACCGCCGGGCCCTGGGCGAGCAGGGTGCCGTCGAGGGGGCGGGCCAGCCGGCGGGCCGGGTCGAGGGAGGGCTGGACGGCGCCGTGGCGTCGGGTGATACGGACCTGGTCGTTCTGGACGGCGAACACGGCGTCGGCGGCGTCCGCGTCCAGCACGTACGGGCCCCCGATGCCGAGGCTGACGACGGCGTCTCCGGTGGCGATCCGCGGCAGCCACTCGCCGGCCGCCGCCTCCTCGCCGAGCCGGTCCAGGAAGGCCGCCGCGGCCACCGTCTCCGCCAACGGACCCGGCACCGCATGACGGCCCAACTCGCCGAAGGCCACGGTCAGTTCGACGGGCAGCAGTCCCGTCCCGTCGTGTTCCTCGGGGACGGCGAGCCCCCAGACCCCCGCCTCCGCGAGCCGCGCCCACAGGTGGCGCCCCGGCTTGTGGTCCCCGGATGCCCAGGCCCGTACGGCGGCCGGGGTGCCGGACGCGCCGAGCATGCCGTCCAGAGTGCGGCCGAACTCCCGCTGCTCATCGGTCAGGAGGAACCGCATCACCGGCGTCCCTTCGGCAGGCCGAGCAGCCGCTCGGCGATGATGTCGCGCTGGATCTCGTTGGTGCCGGCGTAGATCGGTCCCGCGAGGGAGAAGGTGTAGCCCTCGGCCCAACTTCCGTGTGAGGGGGCCTCGGCGGCGTCGTCGGCCAGGGTGCCGTATGGGCCGAGCCGGTCCAGTGCGGTCTCGTGCAGGGCGATGTCCAGCTCGGACCAGAAGACCTTGTTCAGGCTCGACTCGGCGCCGATCGAGCTTCCGGCAGCGATCCGGGAGGCGTTGGCGTAGGTGAACAGCTGGTAGGCGCGGGCGCCGATCACGGCGTCGGCGACCCGCTCGCCGAGCACCGGGTCCGGGGCCTCGCGCCACAGGGCGGCCAGCCGGTCGGCCGCCGCCGTGAAACGGCCCGGACTGCGCAGCGTCAGCCCGCGCTCGTTGCCCGCCGTACTCATCGCGACCCGCCAGCCCTGCCCCGGCTCGCCGATGACGTCCGCGTCGGGGACGAAGACCTCGTCCAGGAAGAGCTCGGCGAAGGCGGGCTTGCCGTCCAGGCGGCCGATGGGGCGGACCGTCACCCCCGGCGCGTCCAGCGGGAACATCAGATAGGTGAGCCCCTGGTGGGGTCTGGGCGTGGCCGGGTCGCTGCGGAAGAGGCCGAAGGCGCGGTCGGCGAAGGCGGCCCGCGACGACCAGGTCTTCTGGCCGCTCAGCAGCCAGCCGCCCGCGGTCCGTACGGCCGTCGAGCGCAGCGATGCCAGATCCGAGCCCGACTCCGGCTCCGACCACGCCTGCGCCCAGATGACCTCGCCGCCCGCCATGGGGCCCAGGACGCGGGCGCGTTGCTCGTCGGTGCCGTGCTCGAAGAGGGTGGGGGCGAGGAGGTTGATGCCGTTCTGGCTGACCCGGCCGGGCGCGCCGGCGGCGTAGTACTCCTCCTCGAAGATCAGCCACTCCAGGATCGACGCGCCCCGGCCGCCGTACTTTTCGGGCCAGGAGACCACCGACCAGCGGTCCGCGGCGAGTTGGTGCTCCCACTCGCGGTGGGCGGCGAACCCCTGCTCGGTCTCGAGTGAGGGGAGGGGCGTGGCGGGTGTGTGGTCGGCGAGCCAGGCGCGGGCCTCGGCCCGGAATGCGTCCTCGTCGGCCGTGAAGTCGAGATCCATCACGCACCCGCCTCCTTCATCGCTTTGACGTCCATGCCGCCGAGCGGGTCACTGGCCGTCTCGGCGTTGTGCGCATGCGCGAGGTGGTGCAGGCCGAACACGGAGTCCAGGCCGGTGTGCAGGCCCTGGAGATCCTCGGCCTGGTTGACGGCACGCTTGGTCAGGGCCAGCCCGAGTCGGGGCATCTCGGCGATGCGAAGTGCCAACTCCTCGGTGCAGCCGGTGAGTTCGGCACGCGGTACGACGCGGTTGACCATGCCCACCTCGTACGCCCGCCGCGCGCTCATCCGGTCCCCGGTGTAGAGGAATTCCTTGGCGATGCGCGGTGGCATCACCCACGGGTGCGCGAAGTACTCGACGCCGGGGATGCCCATGCGGACGACGGGGTCGGCGAAGAAGGCGTCGTCGGAGGCGACGATCAGGTCGCAGATCCAGGCGAGCATCAGCCCGCCCGCCACGCACGCCCCTTGTACGGAGGCGATGACGGGCTTGGGCAGCTCCCGCCAGCGGCGGCACATACCCAGATAGACCTCGGACTCGCGGGCGAACCGGCTCTCCGCCCCCGTCTTGTCCGAGTGGTCCCACCACAGCCCCGCCGCGCGGTCGAAGGGGAGGTGGGCATCGCGTTCGGGCGTGCCGATGTCATGGCCCGCGGAGAAGTGCCGGCCCTCGCCGGCCAGCACGACGACCTTGACGTCGCTGTCGTCCGCGGCGCGGTAGAAGGCCCGGTCGAGGGCGTAGGTCATCGCGGAATTCTGGGCGTTGCGGTAGTCCGGCCGGTTCATGGTGACGGTCGCGATCGGCCCCTGGCGTGCGTACCGCACGGGCCCGTCGTCGTGGGCAGCGGTCATTCCCCGCCCCTCCTTCCCTGACAAGCTTCCCTGCCAAGCATTCCCTAACAAGTGTTTGGTAGGTTAACGTACCGCCATGAGCAGCGTCGAGGCCCCCTCCACCACCGAGAGCTTCCGCACCGGGTTCCGCAGCTGGCTGCGGGCCAACCTCACCGGCGAATTCGCCTCCCTGCGCGGCCGCGGCGGACCCGGCCGCGAGCACGAGGCCTTCGCCCAACGCCTTGCCTGGGAGCGGCACATGGCGGCCGCCGGCTGGACCTGCGTCGGCTGGCCCGTGGAGTACGGCGGCCGCGGCGCCACGCTCTCCCAGCAGGTCGCCTACCACGAGGAGTACGCCCTCGCCGACGCCCCCGCGCGCGTCAACCACATCGGCGAGCAGCTCCTCGGCCCGACCCTCATCGCCTTCGGCACACCCGAGCAGCGGGCCCGGTTCCTGCCGCCGATCGTCGCCGTGGAGGAACTGTGGTGCCAGGGATACAGCGAGCCGGACGCGGGCTCCGACCTGGCGAATGTCCGGACCCGCGCGGTACGGGAGGAGGCGAGCGGCGACTGGATCGTCGACGGGCAGAAGATCTGGACGTCACTGGCGCACGAGTCGCAGTGGTGTTTCGTGGTGGCGCGCACCGAGGCAGGTTCCGTACGCCACCGCGGACTGTCCTACCTCCTGGTCCCCCTGGACCAGGACGGCGTGGACATCCGGCCCATCGTCCAGCTGACCGGCACCTCCGAGTTCAACGAGGTCTTCTTCGACGGCGCCCGCACCCGCGGCGCACACCTCGTGGGCGCCCCCGGCGACGGCTGGCAGGTCGCCATGGCCACCCTCGGCTTCGAACGCGGCGTCTCCACCCTCGGCCAGCAGGTCGGCTTCCGCCGCGAACTCGAAACCCTCATCGCGCTGGCCCGCCGCAACGGCACCGCCGACGACCCGCTGATCCGCGACCGGCTCGCCCGGGCCTGGATCGGCCTCGAGACCATCCGGTTCAACGCCCTGCGGATGCTCGACGGCGTCGCGGCCGGCGCCCCCGGACCCGAGGCGTCCATCGGGAAGATCTTCTGGGCCACCTGGCACCGGGACCTCGGTGAACTCGCCATGGACATCTGCGGCGCGGGCGGCATGCTGGCCGCCGGGGAGCCCTACGACCTCGACGACTGGCAGCGGCTGTTCCTCTTCTCCCGCGCCGACACCCTCTACGCCGGCTCCAACGAGATCCAGCGGAACATCATCGCCGAGCGGGTGCTCGGCCTGCCCAAGGAGGCTCGCGGATGACCCCGCCCCCCTACGTCCCCGGCCACCACCTGCTCGCCGGGCGCACCGCCGTCATCACTGCCGCCGCCGGAGCGGGAATCGGCGGCGCCACCGCCCGCCGCTTCCTGGAGGAAGGCGCCCGTATCGTCATCGGCGACGCGCACGCGCGGCGGCTGACGGAAAGCGTGGCCGCGCTCGCGGCGGAATTCGGCGCCGACAAGGTGGCCGGACTGCCCTGCGACGTCACCGACGAAGACCAGGTCACGGCCCTGCTGGACCTCGCCGAGGAGCGCCACGGCCGCCTCGGCATCGTCGTCAACAACGCCGGACTCGGCGGCACCGCCGACCTCACCGAGATGACCGACGCGCAGTGGGACAAGGTCATCGACGTCACCCTGAACGGCACCTTCCGCTGTACCCGCGCCGCACTGCGCCGGATGAAGGCCGCGGGCGACGGCGGCGTGATCGTCAACAACGCCTCCGTCGTCGGCTGGCGCGCCCAGCGCGGCCAGGCCCACTACGCCGCCGCCAAGGCCGGGGTGATGGCCCTGACCCGCTGCGCCGCCATGGAGGCCGCCGAGTACGGCGTGCGGATCAACGCGGTCTCGCCCAGCCTCGCCATGCACCCGCACCTGGTGAAGGTCACCACGCCCGAGCTGCTGGCCGAACTGACCGAGAAGGAGGCGTTCGGCCGCTACGCCGAACCCTGGGAGATCGCCAACGTCATCGTCTTCCTGGCCGGCGACTACGCCTCGTACATGACCGGGGAGACGGTCTCGGTCAGCTCTCAGCATGCCTGAGGCACGCCGCAGTGAACTCCTTGCCGCCGCGGCGGAGGTTTTCGCCGCGCAGGGGTACAACGCCACCACCGTCCGGCAGATCGCGGACACGGTCGGCATGCTCGCGGGCAGCCTCTACTACCACTTCGACTCCAAGGAGTCGATGCTCGACGAGATCCTCGCCGCCTTCCTGGACGAACTGGGGGCCGGGTACGACGCGGTGCTCGCCGCCCGGCTCGGCCCCCGCGAGACCATCGAGGCCCTGGTCACCGAGTCCTTCCGGGAGATCGACCGGCACCGCGCCGCCGTCGCCATCTACCAGAAGGAGGCCAAGCACCTCGCCGCCCAGCAGCCCCGCTTCGGCTACCTCACCGACGCGCGGCGCACCTTTGAGCAGGCCTGGCTGGGCACCCTGGAGCGCGGCGTGGCCGCCCGGGTCTTCCGCGCCGATCTCGACATCCGGCTCACGTACCGGTTCGTCCGCGACACCGTCTGGGTCGCCGCCTCCTGGTACCGGCCGGGCGCACAGCACAGCCCCGAGGAGATCGCCCGTCAGTACCTCTCGATGGTCCTGGACGGCATCGCCTTGCGGAACCGACCGGCACCTCCGCAGAATCTGACTTAGGAGACACCATGGCCGAGGCCTACATCGTTGATGCGGTCCGCACCCCCGTCGGCAAAAAGGGCGGTGGTCTGGCCGCCGTCCACCCTGCCGACCTGGGCGCACATGTCCTGCGGGCGCTGATGGACCGTACGGGCGCCGACCCGGCCGCCGTCGAGGACGTCGTGTTCGGCTGCCTGGACACGGTCGGACCGCAGGCCGGCGACATCGCCCGGACCTGCTGGCTGGCCGCCGGACTGCCCGAGGAAGTCCCCGGCGTCACGGTCGACCGCCAGTGCGGCTCCTCCCAGCAGGCCGTCCACTTCGCCGCCCAGGGCGTGCTCTCCGGCACCCAGGACCTGGTCGTCGCGGGCGGCGTCCAGAACATGTCACAGATCCCGATCGCCTTCGCCAGCCGCCAGGCAGCCGAACCGCTGGGCCTGGCCCAGGGCCCGTTCGCCGGCTCCGAGGGCTGGCGGGCCCGCTACGGCGACGCGCCCGTCAACCAGTTCCACGGCGCCGAACTCATCGCCACCAAGTGGGGCATCTCCCGCCAGGACATGGAGGAGTTCGCGCTGCGCTCGCATCAGCGCGCCGTCCGCGCCCTCGACGAGGGCCGCTTCGACCGCGAGACCGTCGCGTACGGGGACGTCATCGCCGACGAGGGGCCGCGCCGGAACACCTCGCTGGAGAAAATGGCCTCGCTGGCACCGGTCGTCGAGGGCGGCCGGCTGACCGCGGCGGTCTCCTCACAGGTCTCCGACGGCGCGGCCGCCATGCTCCTGGCCTCCGAGCGGGCGGTGGCCGAACACGGCCTCACCCCGCGCGCCCGGATCCATCACCTCTCGGTGCGCGGCGAGGACCCGATCCGCATGCTGTCCGCGCCCATCCCGGCCACCGCGTACGCGCTGAAGAAGGCCGGTATGGCGATCGACGACATCGACCTGGTCGAGATCAACGAGGCATTCGCGCCGGTGGTGCTGGCCTGGCTGAAGGAGACCGGCGCCGACCCGGAGCGGGTCAATGTCAACGGCGGCGCCATCGCCCTGGGCCACCCGCTGGGCGCGACCGGCGTCCGGTTGATGACGACCCTGCTGCACGAACTCGAGCGCACCGGCGGCCGGTTCGGGCTCCAGACCATGTGCGAGGGCGGCGGCCAGGCCAATGTCACCATCATCGAGCGCCTCTGAGGCACCCACCGCGGAGGCACGCGGCCGGTGATGCAGGCACCGCTGCGTCGACCCGGCCGGGCCCACGCCGCCGCACGGTGCCCCCGGGCGGCGGCACAGCCGGCCGGATCAGCGCAGCAGTCGGTCGCGGATCCGGCCCACGGCCCGCTCGTCCAGCCCCAGGCCCTTGGTGAGATAGGCCTGGAGGGTGCCGTACTCGTGGCGCAGCTCCGTCAGCCCCGCGCTCAGATAGCTGGTCCGCACGTCCTGGAGCGGCCTGAGCAGATCCGTGTCCCGCATCGCCCCGGCCTTCCTGAGCCCCGCGTTGACCTGGGTGTCGGCATGGCGCCGGAAGGTGTTGGAGAGCAGATAGTCGCCTACGGCGTCGGCGTGCGGGACGCCGAGCAGCCGCAGCAGGACATAGCTCAGCCAGCCGGTGCGGTCCTTGCCCGACGTGCAGTGAAAGAGCAGCGGGAGCCGTCGGTCGTGCCCGATGTCCGTGAGGACGGCACCGAACCGGGCGCGGTTGTCGGGGTTGTGGACAAAGCCCGGGTAGATCTCCCGCATCCGCCGCTCGGCCTTCCCGCCGCCGAGCTGCCTGCGCTGCTCGGCCGGGTCCTTGCTCGCGACGGCCGCCTGCACCGCCTGGAACAGGCCGGTGTCGTCGACCGGCCGCGAGGTCACCTCGAGGCCGGGCGGCAGACGGTCCTTGCCGTCGAAGCGGAGCTCGGCCGGGACCCGTAGATCCACCACCGTGTGCAGCCCCAGACCGGCCAGCTTGGTGACGTCCGCGGGCGTCAGCCTGGCGAGGGAGCCGGCGCGGAAGATCCGGCCGTGGCGGACGGTGCGGCCGTCGGCGGTGCGGTAGCCGCCCAGGTCACGGACGTTGACCGCGCCCTGGAGCGCGACGCGGCGTACCGCGGGCGCCGCGGCCGGGGTGTGCGCATCGGACGGCGCGCGGGCGGCGCGGCCGCAGGCGGCGGTGACGGAGAGCCCGCCGAGGGTGAGGGCGGACCCGAAGAGGAGGGTGGTGGCGCGTCGGCGAGTGGGGAACATGCGGCGGCTCCGGATCGGTGGAGAGGGGAGGGGAGGGGGAGGGCCCCGCCGGACCGGCGAGAGGCAGCAACACCGGTCCGGTGCGGGGGAGGTGAACGGTGGGCCGGGGCGGCCGGGTCAGCGCGGCAGCGCCGCCAGGGCCTCGTGCGCCTCGGCCATGATCCGGCCGACGAGTTCGGCGCACGAGGGAAGATCGTCGATCAGGCCCGCCACCTGGCCGGAGGCCATCACACCGAGGTCGGTACGGCCGTCCACCATCGACGCCTTCAGCAGCATCGGGGTGTTGGCCGCGAGCAGGACCTGACTCCAGGTCAGGTCCTTGCCGTGCTTCATCGTCAGACCGTCGCGGACCATCTGCGCCCAGCTCAGCCCGGACAGCTTCCTGAACGACGCGGCGTGCCGCACCGCCCTGGCCAGCGCCGCCGCGCGCCCGGACCGCTCCAGCGCCGCGACCAGCTCACTGCGCAGCATCCGGTGCGGCAGGCCGTCCACCTTGGTGGTGACGGTGATGTCCTTGACGGACGCCGCCAGATAGCGGGCCTGTACGGCCTGCGGCACGGTGCTGTCCGACGTCAGCAGGAAGCGGGTGCCCATGGCGACCCCGGCCGCGCCGTAGGCCAGCGCGGCGACCAGGCCCCGGCCGTCGAAGAAGCCGCCCGCGGCGATCACGGGGATGTCCACGGCGTCCACGACCTGGGGGAGCAGCACCGTGGTGGCGACGTTCCCGGTGTGGCCGCCGCCCTCGCCGCCCTGGACGACGACGGCGTCGGCGCCCCAGGCCGCGACCTTCTCGGCGTGCCGGCGGGCGCCGATGGACGGGACGACGAGGACGCCCGCGTCCTTGAGCCGGGCGATCAGTTCGCGCGAGGGAGCCAGCGCGAAGGAGGCGACCCGTACGCCCTCCTCCACGATGATGCGGACGCGGTCGGCCGCATCGCCCGCGTCCGCCCGCAGATTGACGCCGAAGGGCTCGTCCGTACGGGACTTGACCTCGCGGACGGCGGTCCGCAGCTGGTCGGGGGTCATGGTGGCGGAGGCGAGGATCCCCAGCGCGCCCGCGTTCGCGGCGGCCGAGACCAGCCGGGGCCCGGCCACCCAGCCCATGCCGGTCTGCACGATCGGATGCCGTACGCCGACCAGCTTCGTCAGCGCGGTCGCGATGCCCGCGCCGCCCGCACTGCCGGCACCGTGCCCCGCGGTCGCCCCGCTCACGAGGGCACCTCGCGGTCGCGCAGCCCCTTCGGGTCGATGACCTCGCGGATCAGCCGCAGCTCCTCGGGGGTGGGCTCGCGGGTGCCGGGCACGTCGTCGGGCCGGGCGAGGGCGAAGCCGGTGGCCTCCTGGACCTGGTCCACCGTGGCACCGGGGTGCACAGAGGCGAGCCGCATCGCGCGGTCCGGCGTCGCGAAGTCGAAGACGCCGAGGTTCGAGACGACGCGCGGGATGCGGTGGTAGCGGGTCGCGGACGGGCCGGCCGCGGCCGCACTGTCGTAACCGACCCCGCTGATCATGTCGACCTTCTCGACAAAGACCCGCGTCGAATGCTTCGGCACCCAGTAACTGACCGGATTGTTCAGGGTGTTGACGGGTGCGCCGCGGACGCCGAGGAGCTGGCGGGCGGGCTGCTGCCAGTCGCCGATGCAGGAGATGTTCTGGTTGCCGAACCGGTCGATCTGGCTCGCGCCCATCATCACGTGGCGCCTGCCGCCGGTGACCATGGCCAGGTGGCGGCGGTAGGGCAGCCAGCCCTCGGGCTCCCCGTCGAGGCCGACGATCATGGCCTCGCCGTCGGTGAGGAGGAGGTCGGGGGAGAAGGTGCGCTTGGCGAGCCGGGCGCCGATGGACGGGATCATGCCCATCGGGCTGGCGAGGACCTCGCCGTTGTCGCGCCAGGCGTCGGCACAGGCGATCACGCAGTACTCGGCGCGGGTGGCCGCGCTCACGGTCGTCGTCACTTCTGCTCCTCGCGCCAGGCGTGCACCGCGGACTGGTAGGACTTCTCGTCCGCCCCGGACAGGAAGCGCTCCGCGAACCCGTCCCAGGGCGTGGTCGCGTACAGCTTCTGGAACGGCTCATCGCGGCCGTAGTCGGGGACGCACGAGGTGAAGTGCGCCCCGTTCGGCGTCTCGACGACACCGGTGACCGCGTGCCGCGCGACGAGCAGGGTCTGCGCGACGGCGTCCTGGAAGCCGTCCACCAGCTGTTCGCAGGAGACATACGCCGCGTCCGCGGCCTCGCAGAACAGATCGTCGAAGTAGGGATCGGGCCCCAGGTACTGGCCGTTGCCCAGCCGGTCGGCGCGGTTCATATGGACCAGGGCCGCATCCATGCGCAGCGCGGGCATCGCGACAAACGTCTCCCCGTCCTCGTACGGCGAGGTGACGGTCCGCAGGCCGGGGTTGACCCGCATGACGTCCGAACCGAGGCCGGCCCGTACGGGAAGGAACGGCAGCCGGTTGGCGGCGGCGTGCAGTCCCCACATGAACATCGCCTCGTCGATCTCCGTCAGCGCGAACGCGCCGCGCTGGCGGGCCGCGCGGAAGTGCGGTTCGAGGGGGACGGAGTCGAGGGTCGCGAACGGGGCGATCAGCTTGCGGATCTTTCCGGCGGCGGCGAGCAGGCCGACATCGGGACCGCCGTACGAGACGACGGTGAGATCGGTGATCTCGGAACGGAGCAGCGCCCGCACCAGCGCCATCGGCTTACGGCGCGAGCCCCAGCCGCCGATGCCCAGGGTCATTCCGCTGCGCAGGCGGGAGACGACGTCCTCGGGCGTCATGGTCTTGTCGGTCACGATCGGGCCTCCTTGCCGAAGGTGTCGCGGACGCGGTCGGCGACACCGCTGAGGTTCGCTTCGAAGGTGAAGCCCTGCTCGAAGCGGTAGCTGCGGTGGACGTCGACGGGGTCGATGCCGTTGAGGGCGGCCTTGGCGAGCCGGAGGAGATAGCCGTCCTTCTTGGTGATCTCGCGCGCCAACTCCATTGCCGTGTCGTGGAGTTCACCACGGGGTACCACCCGCCACACCGAGCCGTGGGCGTGCAGCTCCTGAGCCGTCGCCGTCCGTGAGGTGTAGTAGAGCGCCCGCATCAGATGCTGCGGGACCAGCCGGGCCAGGTGGGTGGCCGCGCCGAGCGCGCCGCGGTCCAGCTCCGGCAGGCCGAAGGTGGCGTCGTCGCTCGCCACGATCGCATCCGCATTGCCGACGAGGCCGATGCCGCCGCCCAGGCAGAAGCCCTGTACGGCGGCGACCACGGGCACCTCGCACGCGTAGACCGCCGAAAAGGCCTCCGCGCAGCCCCGGTTGGCGCCGACCAGCGCACCGTGGCCGCCGGATGCGGTGTCCCGCTGCATCTCCTTGATGTCGACGCCCGCATTGAACCCGCGGCCCTCGGCGGCGAGGACCACACAGCGGACCTCGGGGTCGCGGCCCGCCGCGCGGACCGCGTCCGCGAGGTCGTACCAGCCCTGCACAGGCAGGGCGTTGACCGGCGGGAAATCGACGGTGACGACCGCGATGCCCTGGTCCGGTCCGGAGGTGGAGACACCCATGAGCAGATCAGCTACCTTTCCACCAAGCGTTTGTTAGGTAGCGAAGTTAGCAGCGGATCGCGCGCTGCGGGAGGGGTGTCACATGAGCCTGACCCTCGATCTGACCGGACAGGTGGCCGTCGTCACCGGCGGCACCAGGGGCGTCGGCGCGGGCATCGCCCGCGCCTTCCTGCAGGCCGGAGCCGAGGTGGTGGTCTGCGCACGACGCCCGCCCGACACACCCGTCGAGGCCGCCGGACGCACCGCGCACTTCCGCCCCCTCGACCTGCACGACCCCTTTGCCGTACGGGATTTCTTCCCCCGCGTCGCCGCCGACCACGGCCGCCTCGACTGTCTGGTCAACAACGCCGGCGGCACCCCGTACCGCCTCCTCGGCGAGACCGACGCCGAACGCCACGCCCGCGTCATCGCACTCAACCTCACCGCGCCGATGACCGCCTCACTCGCCGCATACGAGGTCATGCGCACCCAGCCGCACGGCGGTTCGGTCATCATGATCGGCAGTGTCAGCGGCACCCGCCCCTCACCCGGCACCGCCGCCTACGGCGCGGCCAAGGCGGGCCTGGACAACCTCGCCCGCTCCATGGCCGTCGAATGGGCGCCCACGGTCCGCGTCAACACTCTCGTCCTGGGCATGGTGCGCACCGAACAGTCCGCCCTCCACTACGGGGACGAGGCGGGCATCGCCGCCGTCGGCGCCACCGTGCCGCTCGGCCGGCTCGCCGAACCGGCCGAGATCGGCGACGCCTGCGTCTTCCTCGCCTCCGACCGCGCCGCCTATCTCAGCGGCGCCGGCCTGCTCGTCCACGGCGGCGGGGAACGCCCCGCCTTCCTCGACGCCGCCACCGTCAACCACCCCAAGGAGTCCTGACATGACCGGAATCTGCACCGGACGCGTCGCCGCCGTCACCGGAGCCGGCCGGGGCCTGGGCCGCGCGCATGCGCTCGCCCTCGCCGCCGAAGGAGCCCGCATCGTCGTCAACGACCTCGGCGTCGCCGCCGACGGAGCCGGCGCCTCAACCGGGCCCGCCCAGCTGGTGGTCGAGGAAATCCGCGCCCTCGGCGGCCAGGCCGTCGCCCACACCGGCGACATCACCACCACCGACGGCGCCGCCTCCCTCGTCGCGACCGCCCTCGACTCCTTCGGCCGCCTCGACACCCTCGTCAACAACGCCGGATTCCTGCGCGACCGGATGCTCGTCAACCTGGACGAGGACGACTGGGACGCCGTGCTGCGGGTGCACCTCAAGGGCCACTTCCTGCCCCTGCGGCACGCCGCCGCACACTGGCGCGCCGAGGCCAAGGCCGGCCGCACGCCCGACGCCCGCGTCGTCAACACCAGCTCCGGCGCCGGACTGCTCGGCAGCGTCGGCCAGGGCAACTACTCCGCCGCCAAGGCCGGGATCCTCGGCCTCACCCTCGTCGCCGCCGCCGAGATGGGCCGCTACGGCGTCCAGGTCAACGCCATCGCCCCGGCCGCCCGCACCCGGATGACCGAGCAGACCTTCGCCGAGACGATGGCGGCACCCGCAGCGGAGGAGTTCGACGCGATGGCACCGGAGAACGTCTCCCCGCTGGTCGTCTGGCTGTCCTCCACGGCCAGCGACGGCATCACCGGCCGGGTCTTCGAGGCCGAGGCCGGCCGGATCACCGTGATGGAGGGCTGGCGGCCCGGCCCCACCGCGGACAAGGGCGCCCGCTGGACCCCGGCCGAGGCGGGCGAGACCGCCCGCAAGCTCCTCACCGACGCCGAGCGGCCACAGCCGGTGTACGGGGCGCGGTGACGGGGCGGGCGACGGGACGGGAGACGGGGTGCGCTGCCGGCGTGAGGCGACAGGGTGCGGCGACCGCCCGGACAACGCCGCGGAGCCGAGTTCCCGCTCAGCGGGAACGCGCGCTCCCCGCCCGCCCGCCGCCCCGCTTAGCCTCCCCGGACGAACCAACGCCCTGCGGAGGACCACCCCATGCTCACGGACCGCCAACGGCACCTCGCGGCAGAACTGCTGCGCGACGCCGAGCGCAGCGGCACCCCCGTCGCCCCCCTCGTCGGCATCTTCCCGGGCATCGACGCCGAGGACGCCTACGAGATCCAGCTGATCAACATCCGGCAGCGGTGCGTCTCCGGCGCCACCGTCACCGGACACAAGGTCGGACTGTCCTCCCCGGTCATGCAGCAGATGATGGGCGTCGACGAACCCGACTACGGCCACCTCCTCGACGGCATGGAACTGCACCAGGACCGCCCCGTACCCGTCACCCGCTACTGCGCCCCGCGCATCGAGGTCGAGGTCGGCTTCGTCCTCGGCGACGATCTTCCGGGCGAGGAATGCGACGCCGCCGATGTGCTCGCCGCCACCGAACGCGTCGTACCCGCCCTGGAGTTGATCGACAGCCGGATCCGCGACTGGCGGATCGCCCTGCCCGACACCATCGCCGACAACGCCTCCTCCGCCGGATATGTCATCGGCGACGGCCGCGACCCGCGCGAGGTGGACCTCAAGGCGATCGAGGCGGTACTGCGCGACGACGACCGCTCGCTCGCCGCCGGCCGCAGCGACGCCGTCCTCGGCGACCCGGCCGTCTCCGTCGCCTGGCTCGCCCGCACCGTCGCCCGCTTCGGCGTGCCCCTGCGCAAGGGCCACCTCGTACTGCCCGGCTCCTGCACCCGCGCCGTCGAGGTCACGGCCGGAGCCACCTTCACCGCCGAGTTCACCGGGCTGGGCCCGGTCTCCCTCTCGTTCATCTGAGGTGATGATGACCAGCAAGACCAAGGCGACCGCCGCGATCGTCGGATCCGGAAACATCGGCACCGACCTGCTCCACAAGCTGCTGCGCTCCGCACTCGTCGAGCCCCGCTGGATGATCGGCGTCGATCCCGACAGTGCGGGCCTCGCCAGGGCCCGCCGGGCGGGCCTGGAGACGAGCCACAAGGGCGTCGACTGGCTGCTCGCGCAGGACGAGAAGCCCGACATCGTCTTCGAGGCCACGAGCGCCTACGTTCACCGCGCCAACGCCCCGCGCTACGCCGAGCTCGGCATCATGGCGGTCGACCTGACCCCGGCCGCGGTGGGTCCGGCGGTCGTGCCGCCCGCCAATCTGCGCGAGCACCTGGCCGAGCCCAACGTCAACATGATCACGTGCGGGGGCCAGGCCACCATCCCGATGGTGTACGCGGTGTCGCGGGTGGTTCCCGTGCCGTACGCGGAGATCGTCGCCTCGGTCGCCTCGGTCTCCGCCGGGCCAGGAACCCGCGCCAACATCGACGAGTTCACGCGCACGACCTCGCGCGGCATCGAGACCATAGGCGGCGCCGGGCGCGGCAAGGCGATCATCATCCTCAACCCGGCTGAGCCACCTGTCATCATGCGCGACACCGTGTTCTGCGCGATCCCCGAAGACGCCGACCGGGCCGCGATCGCCCAGTCCGTGAAGGAGGTCGCCGAGCAGGTGGCGAGCTACGTGCCCGGCTACCGGCTGCGCAGCGAGCCGCAGTTCGACGACCCGACACCGGCGAGCGGGGGACAGGCACGGGTCGCGATCTTCCTGGAAGTGGAGGGCGCGGGCGACTACCTGCCGCCGTACGCCGGGAACCTCGACATCATGACCGCCGCCGCCACCAAGGTCGGCGAGGAGTTCGCGAAGGGCATGCAGGCATGAGGACGTACTCCGGCACAGCGACACACCCCTCCTACTCCGCCACGCTCGACATCCGCGTCACCGACTCCTCGCTGCGCGACGGCTCGCACGCCAAGCGGCACCAGTTCACCGGCGAGGACGTACGGTCCATCGTCGCGGCCCTCGACGGCGCGGGCGTCCCCGTCATCGAGGTCACCCACGGCGACGGACTCGGCGGCTCGTCCTTCACCTACGGCTTCTCCAAAACCCCCGAGCAACAGCTCATCAAGATCGCCGTGGACACCGCCCTGCGAGCGAAGATCGCCTTCCTGATGCTGCCCGGCCTCGGCGTCAAGGACGACATCCGGGCCGCCCACGGCAACGGCGCGCGCGTCTGCCGTATCGCCACCCACTGCACCGAGGCCGATATCTCGATCCAGCACTTCGGACTCGCCCGCGACATGGGCCTGGAGACCGTCGGCTTCCTGATGATGGCCCACTCCACCACCCCCGAGAAGCTGGCGCAGCAGGGCCGCATCATGGCCGACGCGGGCTGCCAGTGCGTCTATGTCGTCGACTCGGCCGGGGCCATGGTCATGGACGAGGTCACCGACCGGGTCGCGGCCCTGGTGGCCGAACTCGGCGACGACGCCCAGGTCGGCTTCCACGGACACGAGAACCTCGCCCTGGGAACCGGCAACTCGATCGCCGCCATCAAGGCCGGCGCCCTGCAGATCGACGGCTCCACCCGCCGCCTCGGCGCGGGCGCCGGCAACACCGCCGTCGAGGCGCTGGCCGCGGTCTGCGCCAAGATGGGCATCCGCACCGGCATCGACGTACTGAAGATCATCGACGCGGCCGAGGACGTGGTCCGCCCGGTGATGGACGACGAATGCCAACTCGACCGGCTCGCCCTGCTGATGGGCCACGCCGGCGTCTACTCCAGCTTCCTCAAGCACGCCTACCAGCAGGCCGAACGCTATGGCGTCTCCGGCGCCGACATCCTGCTGCGGGCGGGTGAACGCCGCCTCGTCGGCGGCCAGGAGGACCAGCTCATCGACATCGCCGTCGAACTCGCGGCACACCAGCAGAAGGGCGAGCAGCGATGACCGCACTCAACGAAGAGGCCCGTGTCATCGAGGCGGCCGCGCCGCCCACCCGCTTCGCCCGGGGCTGGCACTGTCTCGGCCTCGCCGACACCTTCAAGGACGGCATGCCGCACGAGATCACGGCGTTCGGCACCACACTCGTCGTTTTCCAGGGCGCCGACGACGGCGAACTGCACATCCTGAACGCCTACTGCCCCCACATGGGCGGCAACCTCGCCCGCGGCACCATCAAGGGCGACGCCGTCGCCTGCCCCTTCCACGACTGGCGCTGGTCCGGCAACGGCCGCTGCGCCGGCATCCCGTACGCCCGCCGCGTCCCGCCCCGCGCCCGCACCCGCGCCTGGCTCTGCCTCGAACGCAACCAGCAGCTCTACGTGTGGCACGACCCCGAGGGCAACCCGCCGCCGCCCGAGGTCACCATCCCGGAGATAGCGGGCGTCGGCAGCGCCGACTGGTCCGACTGGTCCTGGAACTCCCTCCGCGTCGAAAACTCCAACTGCCGCGAAATCGTCGACAACGTCGTCGACATGGCGCACTTCTACTACATCCACTACTCCTTCCCGACCTACTTCAAGAACATCTTCGACGGCCATGTCGCCACCCAGTACATGGAGTCCACCCCGCGCGGCGACATCGACCTCGGCACCCTCTCCTCCACCGGCGAACTGCGCTCCGACGCCTCGTACTACGGCCCCTCCTACATGATCGACAGGCTCTGGACCGACGTCGGCGGCGGTGTCGAGATGGAGTCCGTCCTGATCAACTGCCACTATCCGATCGACGAGAACAGCTTCCTGCTGATGTACGGCGCAAGCGTCAGAAAACTCCCCGGCATGACCGACGACCAGGCCGCCGAAGCCGCCCGACTCGCCTCCGAGGGCCTCAAGGTCGGCTTCGAGCAGGACGTCGAGATCTGGCAGCACAAGACCCGTATCGACAACCCGCTCCTCACCGAGGAGGACGGCCCGGTCTACCAACTCCGCCGCTGGTACGAGCAGTTCTACGTGAACGTCGCCGAGGTCAAGGACGAGATGGTGCGCCGCTTCGAATTCGAGATCGACACCACCCGGGCCAACGCGGCCTGGCAGGCCGAGGTGGCCGACAACCTCGCCCGCCGCGCGGCCGGGTCCTGAGATGCGGCCCGTGGCATGCGGGGCCTGCGGCAACCAGGTCCGGTGCGAGAAGTTCAGCCCCGCCCACACCCAGGTCCAGTGGACCGACGACGCGGCCGAGGCCTGCCCACGGATCCGCGCACGGGTGGCGGCCGGCGAGCCGAGCGCCCGGGTACGTTCCTGCGACGCGCTGCGTGAGTCCATCGCCCGCGCCGTCGAGGAGGGGGCGCTGACGGTCGACGGCACGCGCGAGGCCGAGCAGGCCGGCGGTGTGTACGCGACCGTGGCGGTGACCGATGGCTGAGCCGCGTACGCACCGGCTGGTGATCGCCGAGGTGATCGAGGAGACCGCCGACGCCCGCTCCCTGGTCTTCGAGACCTCACCCCAACTGCCGTACAAACCTGGCCAGTTCCTCACCTTCAAGCTGCCCGGCGCGAACGGGGAAACGGCCGCCCGCTGCTACTCCCTCGCCAGCTCCCCGCACACCGGCGAACCCCCGAAGATCACCGTCAAACGGGTCACCGGCGGCCTGGGCTCCAACTGGCTGTGCGACCACGCCGCCCCGGGCACCGAACTCGAGGTGCTGCCGCCCGGCGGCACCTTCACCCCGCCCGGCCTGGACGCGGACCTGCTGTTCATCGCCGGCGGCAGCGGCATCACCCCCGTGATGTCGATCCTTAAATCCGTTCTGACCCACGGCCGGGGACGGCTCGTCCTCCTCTACGCCAACCGCGCCGAATCCTGCGTCATCTTCCGCGAGGAGCTACGGGAGCTGGCCGAGGACTACCCGGACCGGCTCCTGGTGCTCCACTGGCTGGAGAGCCTCCAGGGCCTGCCCGCCACCGACCGGCTGGCCGCCACGCTCACCCCGTACGCCGGCCGCGACACCTACCTGTGCGGCCCGCAGCCCCTGATGGACGCCGCCGAGGCGGCCCTGCGCAGCCTCGGCGCCGCCCGCGAGCGGCTGCACCGCGAACGGTTCTTCTCCCTCGGCGGCGAGGTGTTCGCGACGCCGCCCGCACCGGCCGGGGACACGGCGGACGCCCCCGGCAGCACGGCCCACGTCGAACTGGGCGGCGAAACCCACGAGATCAACTGGCCGGCGAACACCCCCCTCCTGGACGCGCTTCTCGCCGCCGGGGTCGACGCCCCGTACTCCTGCCGCGAGGGCGCCTGCGCCGCCTGCACCTGCCGGGTGGTGCAGGGCGAGGTGCAGATGGCCCGCAACGAGGTGCTCGATGCGACCGACCTCGCGGACGGCTACGTCCTGGCCTGCCAGAGCGTGCCCCGCACCGACCGCGTCGAGATCACCTACTCGTAGCTCACCAATAGCGCGTCTTCCACGGCACGGTGACCCGCGTCGATCCGGCGGTGGCTCCGCCGGAGTCGTGTCAATTCCTGCGGCGACGCCCTTGTCCATAGGGGCCGTGGCGATCGTGTGCCCGCCACTCCTCGTCATGGAGGTCGCGGTCTTCGCTGCCCGCCCTGCCTCCGGGAGTCGGAATGGCCTCCCCGTTGTTGACCTTGGCCAGCAGCGAGGCGAGGGGGTCGGGGTGCTCGTCGCCGGAACGCTCGGGGTTGCCCTCGGGCAGCGGTCCCGGAGAGGGCGGCCGGAGCGCGATCTTCTTCACCTTGTGGCGCTCCGGTTCAGGCGTGGTGTCCCCTGACTCCGCGCTGTTCTGGTGCGACCGTGACGTACCGCTCATGAGCAAGCCCCCCGACTCACTGAAATCCTCGCAGTATGTTCGGATTATTCCATGGAAGGGCCGCGAGAAAACGGAATTCGCCGAAGGCAGTGCTGCCCGTCCGCCTTTCAGTCCTGACGGGGCCGATCGATGTCCGGCACGCATGCCTTGCCGGCCGATCCGTGGGACACGCCCTGAGTCAGGCGGCCCTGAGCCGAGGTGATCCTTGTACACCTCGACGGCCTCACAGCCACTCGCTGTCGCGAATCCACGCCATGGTGCTGTCCATCGCGGCCGGCGACAGCCGCGGCCCCGTGGGGGCGGTGGGCCGGGGCGGGCGGTTCGGTTTGCCTGCCCGGCGCCCCGGTCCGAACAGCGACTGCCACACCGCCCGCGCACAGTCCGTCACCGCGGGCACCAGCCGGTCCAGTTCGCGGTGCGCGCCGTTGCCGGACAGGGAGATCGCGGCGATCGCCCGGCCCGCCCCGCGCAGCGGCACGGCCACGCACGAGACGCCCCGGTAGGCCTCCTCGCGGTCGAAGGCCACCCCGCGCTCGCGTGCCGCGACCAGTTCGCTGTGCAGCCCCTGCCGACGGCTGATGGTGCGCGGCGTACGGGCCCGCAGTCCGCGCCGTACGACCTGCTCCACCACGGCGTCGTCGCTGAACGCCAGGATCGCCTTGCCCGCCGCGGTGCAGTACGCGGGCAGCCGGCCGCCGACCCGAGAGGGCACCGCGGTGTCCATCGCCCCGCCGATCCGCTCCACCACGACGACCTCCGCGTCGTCCAACACCGCGAGGTGCACCAGATGCCCGGTGGATTCGTGGAGTTCGTGCAGGTGGGGGAGGGCGGCGCGGCGCAGGCGGTGGTGGTGGGAGGCCAGTGCGCCGAGTTCGAGCATGCCCATGCCGAGGCGGTAGGCACGGCCCTCGCGCTCCAGCCAGCGAAGCTGCATCAGTTGGTCGAGGATGCGGTGCGCGGAGGATCTGGGGACCCCCGAGCGCTCGACGACCTCGGTCAGGGTGAGCCGCGGGTTCGCACTGCTGAACGCGCTCATCACCCGCGCAGCCTTCTCCAGCAGCGACGGCGGCGGGCAGCCGCCCTCGAGGGGCTGCTGCGTCATCGGCATACCTCCCACGGAATCCCACGGAACGTCGGAACACAGAACGGCGGACACAGAACGGCGGACACAGAACGGCGGACACGGAACGGCGGACACGGAACGGCGGACACGAACGGCGGAGCGCCCCGGCGATGCGTCCCTGGTATGGAACCGGTGCAGGGCCGTGACCAGGTTTTTCCGGGGTTGCGGGGGAGACTGCCAGCCCTCCCGCTGAGTGGGAAGAGGGTATTTCGTTTCGGAATAGTAAAGCGTAGGTTCCCTCTACCCCCTGCCGCGGGACGGAGCGGCAGGGGCTCATCCCGTACGACCCGAGAGGGGATGCGCATGCGCGACGACGATGTACTCGCAGCGGTCCGCGAACTCGCCCCGGCCCTGCGCGAGCGTGCCGCGGAGGCCGAGGCGCTCCGTAAGGTGCCCGATACGTCCATCAAGGACCTGGAGGAGACCGGTTTCTTCCGGCTGCTCCAGCCCCAGGCCTACGGCGGACTGGCCGCCGACCCGCTGGTCTTCTACCGCTGCGTCAAGGAGATAGCCAGGGCGTGCGGTTCGACCGGCTGGGTCGCCTCCGTCGTCGGCGTCCACCCCTGGCACGTCGCGCTCTACGACCGGCGTGCCCAGGACGAGGTGTGGGGCGAGAATCCGCACACCCGAATCTCCTCCTCGTACGCCCCGACCACCGACGTCACCCCGGTCGGCGGTGGCTTCCGGGTCTCCGGCCGCTGGCACTTCTCCTCCGGCTGCGACCACACCGACTGGGCGCTGCTCGGCGGCCTGGTCACCGACGACGACGGCAAGCCGGTCGAGGTCTACACCTTCCTCGTCCCGCGCGGCGACTACCGCATCGTCGACGTGTGGGACACCGTCGGCCTGCGCGGCACCGGCAGCAACGACATCGTCATGGAGGACGTCTTCGTCCCCGAACACCGGGCCCTCGGCTTCGGCCCGGTCAGCGCGCTCGACTGTCCCGGCCACCAGGTCCACCCCGAACCGCTCTACCGGCTGCCGTACGCCGCCGTCTTCACCACCACCATCTCCACCCCGATCGTCGGCATCGCCGAGGGCGCGTACGACGGCTATGTCGCCGCCACACGGGAGCGGTTCCGGGTCTCGTACGGTCAGAAGGTGGCCGAGGATCCGTTCGCGCAGGTACGGATCGCCCGCGCGGCGAGCGACATTGACGCCGCCTGGCTTCAACTCACCCGGAATGTCGGCGAGTTGTACGAGCTCGCGGTGCGCGGCGAGGCGCTTCCCATGGAGCTGCGCACCCGTGCCCGCCGCGACCAGGTGCTCGCCACCGAACGGGCCGTCGGCGCCGTCGACCTGCTCATGGAGAACGCCGGCGGCAGCGCCATGCGCACCGGCCCGAATGCCGTCCAGAGGGCCTGGCGCGATGTGCACACCGGCCGCGGCCACGCCGCCAACGACCCCGAGCGGGCGCTGGTCCTCTTCGGCCAGGGCGCGCTCGGTATCGACATCCAGGACACGATGCTTTGACTCCTCCCCCTCGTGGACGAGGGGGATTCCTGGCTCACGTTGCCTGCGGCCCGGCGGGCGCGCACTCCGATGCCGTCGCGGTACACGCGCACGCTGGACGGGGGCTTGGGAAGGTCCCGCGACCACACCACGCACAGCACGATCCCGCCGGCAAGGTGCAGGCGGCCGTCCTTCAAACGGAAGCCGCGCTGGGTGGAGTTCAGGCTCGGGTCGGCTTCGCGCTGCTTCTTCCAGCGGGGCATCCCGGCGCGCCGCCGCATCGGCAATCGGCCTTGATGTCCTTGAGCGCTTTGGCCCGCGACTTCGCGAAGTCGCGTATGAGCTGCTGCTGAGGAACCGATGCGCCCTCGGCCGGCCACGGCTCACGCGTCGGGCCTCGGTCAGCATCTTGTCGAGCTGGGCCGGACCACACGTCACCTTTTCGCCGGTCGCCCGATTGTGCTGGTGCATGGCCTTCGACTTCGCGACGTATTCGTTCCACACCCTTCCCCAAGCTCTCGGCTCCGCTCGAGCAGGGGAGACCCCATTCACCGGTCCCACTCGGCTTCGAGTGCGGTCCTGGCCGATGCCGACAGGCGCACACGGTAGGTGTACCGGGTGTGCCCGGACTCCTCCGCCGTCTGCGCTGGTGTCGTCATGAACCCGAACCTACCTGGGAGGACTGACAGTTGAGAGCTCTTGATCGTTGTGGGCTGCCTCGCCCCGTTGCGGGGTGGACGCCGGATCGCCCTGGCGGCGGTCCGGCCACCTCTGCCCTGCTCCGCAGGAGTCCGATTCTCCCCCGCAACCGGGCGGTACCCCCACCCCGGCCTGAAGACCGGGGCATTCTCGGAGGAATGTGGTGACAACTTACGACAGCAGTGACCAGAGCGCCCACAAAAGCACCTACGAGAGCACCTCGAGGACCGCGAAGGCCGGCGGACTGACCCTGCACTACAACGAGGCGGGGCCGCAGGACGCACCCGCGGTGATCATGCTGCACGGCGGCGGCCCCGGCGCCTCCGGCTGGTCCAACTTCGGCCGCAACCTCCCCGTCTTCGCCGAGCACTTCCGTACGCTGCTGATCGACCAGCCCTGCTACGGCGCGTCCGACAAGCCCGAGCCGGACAAGGACTTCTTCTCCTTCGCCGCCGATGCCGTGGCCGCGCTGATGGACCAACTCGGCCTGGAACAAGCCCACTTCATCGGCAACTCGCTCGGCGGCGGCACCGCCACCCGCCTCGCCCTCGACCACCCGGACAAGGTCGCCAAGCTCCTGCTGATGGGCCCCGGCGGCATCTCCGTCAACCTCTTCTCGCCCGACCCGACCGAGGGCATCAAGAAGCTCTTCGCCTTCCATGCCGCAAACGGTTCCGGTGAGCCCACCCGCGAACAGATGCGGGACTTCCTGCTGACGATGGCGTACGACCCGGCGATCGTCACCGACGCATTCGTCGAGGAGCGCTACGCGCAGGCCATCGACCCCCAGGCCCGGCTCGGCACCGCCCGGATGGGCGCCTCGTTCGCCAAGTGGCCCCAGGACACCATGCTGTGGCGCGAGGCGTACCGCATCACCCACCCCACGCTGATCACCTGGGGCCGGGAGGACCGCACCAACCCCCTCGACGGGGCGCTGGTCGCCCTCAAGACCATCCCCGACGCGCGGCTGCACGTCTTCCCGCACTGCGGCCACTGGGCACAGACGGAGCGGTTCGACGAGTTCAACCGCCTCGCCATCGACTTCTTCTCGCACTGAGTGCCCGCACTGGGTGCCACCGGAACCACCGAGGGACTTCACCATGGACATTCGCTCTCTGGGCTATCTGCGCATCGAGACCGCCAAGCTCGCCGAATGGCGCGGCTACGTCCTCGACATCCTCGGCATGACCGAGGCCGAGGGCACCACGGACGAGGTGCTCCACGCCCGTATCGATGACCGCATCCGCCGCTTCTCCTTCGTCGCCGGCGACCAGGACCGGCTCCTCGCCGCCGGCTTCGAGGTCGCGGGCGCCAGGGCGCTGGCCGAGGCCGCCGCCGAACTCGAGGCGGCCGGCGTCGCCGTCAAGCACGCCGACGACGCCACCCTGGCCGAACGCCGCGTCCAGGGCCTGATCCACTGCGCCGACCCGGCCGGCAACCCCCTGGAGATCTACTGGGGCCAGGCCCAGGACCACACCCCGCTCGGCACCCCGTACGGCAACCGCTTCGTCACCGGCGACCACCTCGGCCTCGGCCATGTCGTGCTGCCCGCACCCGACATGGACACGGCCGTCGACTTCTACGAGAACCTGCTCGGCTTCCAGCTGCGCGACCGGATGAAGCTGCCGCCGGTCGCCGTCCCGACCGGCGAGCCGGGCCGCGACTTCTACTGGATGAACTTCCTCAGCCCCAACGCCCGCCACCACAGCCTCGGCCTCTACCCCGGCGCCCTGCCGCCCGGCATCGTCCACTTCATGGTCGAGCTGGAGAGGCTCGACGACGTCGGCTTCTGCCTCGACCGGATGAACAAGGCCGGCATCCCGATCGCCTCCTCGCTGGGCCGGCACTCCAACGACCACATGGTGTCCTTCTACGCGCAGGCCCCCGGCGGCTTCCAGGTCGAGTACGGCTGGGACGGCCTGATCGTCGACCCGGCCACCTGGACGGCGAAGGAGATCACCTCCGACAGCTTCTGGGGCCACCAGTGGAACGGCTGAACCCACCGAGGGACCGGCCGATCGATCCGGCCGCCTTCCGCGAGATCGTCGGACGCTTCGCCAGCGGCATCACCGTCGTCGCCACCCTCGGCGACGACGGCCAACCGGCCGGCCTGGCCTGCCAGTCGTTCGCCTCGCTGTCCCTCGACCCGCCACTGATCATGCTCTGCGTCGGGAAGTCCTCGACCAGCTGGCCCCGGATCGAGGCCATCGGACGGTTCGCCGTCTCCATCCTTGCCGAGGAGCACCGGGACACCTGTGCCGCACTGGGCAGGTCCGGCCCGGACAAGTTCGCCGCCATCGACTGGAATACGTCGCCGCACGGAACGGTGCACATCGAGGGAGCCCTGGCCATCGTGGACTGCGCGCTGGAGGCCGTCCACGAGGCGGGCGACCACCTCGTGGTCACCGGGCGGGTCCGCGCACTCGCCGCCCGCGACGACGGATCGCCGCTGCTCTACTTCCGCAGCGCCTACGCCGCCGGAGCGTTCTGATGCCCCTCGACGCAGCGAAACTCACCGCCGCGCCGCCCGTCCGTACGGAGGTGAGCTGGGACGACCGCGATGTGCGGCTCTACCACCTCGCCCTCGGCGCGGGCGTCCCCGAGACCGACGAGCGCGAACTGGCCTATGTCTATGAGCGGCACACCCGCGGCCTGACCGTACTGCCCACCTTCGGCACGGTCGCGGGAGGCACCGGCGGCATCGGCTTCCAGGTCTTCGACCTGCCCGGAGCCGATTTCGACCTCGCCCAGGCGCTGCACGGCGGCCAGGAGATCACCGTCCACCGCCCGCTGCCCGCCGCCGCCCGGGCCACCGCCGTCACCCATGTTCCGGCCGTGTACGACAAGGGCAGGGCCGCCGTCATCGTCCAGGAATCCACCCTGTACGACGAGGACGACCGGCCCCTGCTCACCCAGCGCAACCAGATCTTTGTGCACGGCGCCGGCGGCTTCGGCGGCGACCGCGGCCCCGCCCGCCGCACCCCCGTCCCCGACCGGGCACCCGACCATGTCTTCGATGTGCCCACCCTGCGCCAACAGGCCCTGCTCTACCGCCTGACCGGCGACTGGAACCCGCTGCACGCCGATCCCGCCACCGCCCGCAAGGCCGGCTACGACCGGCCCGTCCTGCACGGCCTGTGCACCTTCGGCACGGCCGTCAAGGTCCTCACCGACCGGCTGCTGCACGGCGACCCCACCGCGATCACCGCCTGCCGCACCCGCTTCGCCGGGGTGTTCTTCCCCGGCGAGACCCTGCGGCTGCACCTCTGGCGCGCCCCGGACGCCGGCGGCTTCCTGTTCCGCGCGAGCGCGGCGGACCGCGACGAGGCGCCGGTACTGACCGAAGCGAGCGTCACCCTGCGCCGCCCGCCGCACCGAACGGAGCCCCGATGAGCACGAGTTGGGACCACACCTACGACGTCGTGGTCGTCGGATCCGGCGCGGCCGGTCTCGCCGCGGCCCTCACCGCCCGGCTACGGGGCCTGACCGCCCTGGTCGTGGAGAAGACCGAGTGCTACGGCGGGTCCACCGCGCTGTCCGGCGGCGCCATCTGGGTACCGGGCAACTTCCACCTGGACGCGGCGGGCCTCGGCGACACCCGCGAGAAGGCCCGCGCCTACCTCGACGCGACCGTCGGGGACCGCGTACCGGCCGCCCTCAAGGACGCCTACCTGAGCGACGGCCCGCGCATGGTCCGCGAGTTCCACGACCGTACGGAGGTGAAGTTCGTCTACACGCCGGGCTACTGCGACTACTTCCCCGAGCGGCTCGGCGGCTATCCGCAGGGCCGGTCCATCGAACCGGCCATCTTCGACTTCAACCGGCTCGGCGGCGAAGCGCGCCGCACCATGCGCCGGGCCGGCCTGCCCACGTACGGGCTGACCATCACCAGCCATGACTTCCGCCACCTCAACATGGTGGCCCGCACCTGGGCCGGCCGCCGTACCTCCGTCAAGGTCGGCCTGCGCGCCGCCAAGGCACTGGCCACCCGCAGCAGACCGCTGTCCCTGGGCGAGGCGCTGATCGCCCGGATGCGGCACTCGCTCGACACCCTCGGCGGCCACCTGTGGCTGTCCGCGCCGCTCACCGCCCTGGTGGAGGAGAACGGCCGGATCACCGGCATACGGGTCCGCCTCGACGGCAAGGAGGTCACCGTCGGCGCAACCGGCGGCGTCGTCCTCGCGGCCGGCGGCTTCTCCCACAACCAGCGGCTGCGTGAGAAGCATCTGC
The DNA here is from genome assembly GCF_040651455.1 of Streptomyces sp. NPDC048483. Lineage (NCBI taxonomy): Bacteria > Bacillati > Actinomycetota > Actinomycetes > Kitasatosporales > Streptomycetaceae > Streptomyces > Streptomyces sp. NPDC048483. Next base: position 58,105 of record NZ_JBEZJZ010000008.1, on the reverse strand, counting down.
CGGCCCCCACCTCCACCGCCTGGTCCTCGGCCGCGGCGGGGCAGACCGGCGACGCACTGGAACTGGGCATCGAGGCGGGCGCCGCCACCGACCTCCTGGACAAGGTCTGGGGTGCCCCCTCCGTCGTACCCCCTGGCGAACGCCCCTTCTTCCTGGTCGCCGACCGCGGCATCCCCGGCATGGTCATCGTCAACCAGGCGGGCGAGCGGTATGCCAACGAGGCCGCGCCGTACAGCGAGTTCCTCGACGCGATGTACGCGCACGACACCCCCGAAGCGTCCACCGTCCCCTCCTGGCTGATCCTCGATGCCCGCGCCAAGTCCCGTTACCTCTTCATGGGCCTCTTCCCCGGCCAGCCGTTCCCCAAGAAATGGCTGGCCGGCGGCTTCATCAAGAAGGCGGACTCGATCACCGCACTGGCCGGGCTGACGGGCGCCGCCCCCGAGCGCCTGAACGCCGCCATCGACCGCTTCAACGCGTTCGCCCGCGCGGGCCGCGACGGCGACTTCCATCGCGGCGACAGCGTCTACGACCGCTACTACGGCGATCCGACCCTCCCCAACCCCAACCTCGCCCCGCTGTCCAAACCGCCCTACTACGCCGTCCCGGTACACCCCGGGGACATCGGTACCAAGGGCGGTCTGGTCACTGACACCGCGGCGCGGGTGCTCCGAGAGGACGGCAGCCCGATCGAGGGGCTGTACGCGTCCGGCAACGTGTCCGCGGCACCGATGGGGGAGACCTATCCGGGACCGGGAGCGACGATCGGGCCGGCCATGACATTCAGCTGGTCGGCGGTCAATCACCTCGCCGAGACGATCCGTACGCGCTGACGCCGCGCGCCCCACGCCGGTCCCGCCCGGCGTGGGGCGCCCGTCCTACGGGCGGGGGCCGATGACCTCGCCCCCGTCGTTGTACACGCTGATGGCCATGGCCGGACAGACGTCGGCCGCGTCCAGCGCCCGCTCGTCCTCCTCGAACTCCTCTTTCACCGGGCGCGAGTAGCTCTCACCGAGGACGAACAGGTCCGGCGCGATGTTCGCGCACATCCCCGACGCCATGCACTGCCGGGAATCGATCGCCGCTTTCCACGTCATCCGCCCTCACCACCCCACCGGCATGACCCGCGGGCCACGCACCAGCATCTGGCTCTTCCACACCACATCACCGGCCAGGCGCAGACCCGGGAACCGGCCGATGAGCGCACCGATCGCTTCCTGGAGCTCCAGTCGCGCGAGCGGCGCGCCCAGGCAGTGGTGCACCCCGTGCCCGAAACCCAGGTGCTGATTGCCGTCCCGGGAGATGTCCAGCGTCCCCGGCGAGCCGAAGCGCAGGGCGTCGCGGTTGGCGGCCCCTACGGCGACGAGTACGGGCGATCCGGCCCGTACGAGCGTGCCGCCGACATCGATGTCTTCCTTGGCGTAGCGCGCCTGGCCGGCGCCGCTGCCCAGCGGGACGAACCGCAGCAGCTCCTCGACGGCCCTGCCGATCAGCTCCGGCCGCTCCCGCAGCAGGGCCAGCTGCCCGGGATGATCCAGCAGCGCGAGCACGAAGTTGGGAATCTGGGTGGCGGTCGTCTCATGGCCCGCGACCAGGATCCCGACGCACAGATCGACGAGTTCCAGCTCGGACAGCCGGTCGTCGACATCCCGCGCATCGATCAGCGCCGTCATCAGGTCGTCGCGTGGCGCACGCCGGTGATCCTCGATCAACTCGCCCATATAGGCGCGTAGTTCTTCCAGATTCGCATCGAATTCCGCCGCCGTCAGCGAGCTGGTCGACAGCGCCGCATCGCTCCACACCCGGAACCGCGGCCGGTCCTCGGCCGGCACCCCGAGCAGCCGGCAGATCACCGCCACGGGAATGGGCAGCGCGTACCGGTCCACCAGATCGGCCGGCGGCCCGGCCGCCTCCAGCTCGTCCAGCAGATCGTTCGTCAACTCCCTCACCTGTGGCCGCAGTTTCTCGACCTGGCGGACCGTGAAGGCCTTGGCGACCAGGGAGCGCAGCCGGGTGTGGTCGGGCGGGTCCATGCCCAGGATGCCGCTGTTGCGGCGTGCCTCGGACTGCCGGGGCTCGTCGTGCAGTGCGGCGTCGGCCCGGCTGAACCGCTGATCGCCGAGCACGAGCCGGGCCTCGGCATACCGTGTGACGAGCCAGGCCGGCTCCCCGTGGGCCATCCGCACCCGGAGCAGTCCGGGACGGTTGCGCGCCTGCTCGTACTCGTTGGCGAGCTCAAGGCTCTCGGGCGTATTGAAGGGGTAGGAGAGTGGTGCTGTGTCGGCCGTGGTCATGGTGACCTCCCTCATGTAAGCACCTGCTTACACAAGGTAGGCCGCTCCCTGCGGGGTGGTCAACGACGCATTACGGCCGTCATGGTGACGTGTCGTCGGAGAGGAGCGTGGTCGTGCATGAGGGAGACATCGGAGGATCCCGCGAAGGCACACCGCCGGGGTGCCGAGGGCACCCGGCTGCGGTTGCTCGACGCCGCGTCGGAGCTGTTCGCCGAACGCGGCTATGAACGCGCGACCGTACGCGATATCGCCGCCCGCGCCGGCGCCAACCAGGCCCTCCTCTTCCGCTACTTCGGCTCGAAGAAAGCCCTGTTCGGGGAGGTGATGGCGCGCGGCGGCCAGGAGCAGCTGCGGACCACGCCGCCGGAGCGGCTCTTCGAGGTCGCCCTCCGCGGCATGCTCGACGACAACGCCGGTGACGGTCACGACGGGGGCGGCGGTGGCAAGGGCGGCGACGGCACGGCCAAGGACCGCTCACTGGAGGTCTGCCTGCGCTCCATCGGCGGCAGCGACGAGATCGCGGAGGCGCTGCGGGGGCTCGGCGAGGAGTACGCGGACGTGCTGGCGACCCTCTCGAACGCCGACAACGGCGATCTGCGGGCCGATCTGGCGCTCTCCTGGCTGCTGGGAATTGGCTTGATGCGAGTGGTGGTCGGAAAGGAGCCACTGGCGAGCGCCGACCCGGACACGATCTGCGCCCTGGCCGGCGGCGCCTTGAGTGCGCTGCTGGAAGGGCTGCCGCAGACGTCGCGGGAGGCGCTGCCGGACGGCGGGCCGGAGGGGCCGGGTCAGCCGCAGAATTCCGCCTCGATCACCTTCCCGTAGAGCTCGCCGTCCACCAGCCAGTCGCCGTTGATGTCGAACGTCAGCTGATGCTTGCCGTCCCGCGTCCCGGCCACCGCGGACACCGATCCGTTGGTGCGGCCGGTGTGCCCCCACACCGTCACCCCGCACGACAGTGTGACCGAGTCGATTCCGAGCCCGAACGTATAGCCCTCGCCCGCGGGCACCCCGTCGTCGAACATCTCCTTCATCTGGGCGGCGGGCAGCAACGCGCCCGTCACCAGGGCGCGTTGAAAGCGATTGAGGTCACCGCCGGTGGATATCAGATCGCCCGCCGCGCCCAGCCACGTCATGTTCTGTTCCGTCGCATCATGGACGGGGGCGTCCGGCGCCGTGTCATGAAGCCGGGAGTACGCGACCGGATGCGGTGCCGGCAGCTGCGGATCGGTCCCCGGGAACGACGTCCGGTGCAGCTTGAGCGGCCTGATGATGCGCCGCGTGGCCTCCTCGGCGTACGAATGGCCGGTGACCTCGCCGATCACCATCCCGGCGAGGACGTAATTGGTGTTCGCGTACGAGGGAGCCTTGCCCGGCTCGGACACCGGCGGGTGCTGCATCGCCACCGCCACCAGGTCCTGCGGCCGGTGGGTGTCGTACCGGTGCTCCGGGAATCCCTTGCCGGAGGAGTTCCGCCCGAATTCGGCGTCGTTGGAGAAGTCGAACAGGCCGCTGGTGTGGTTGAGCAGCTGCCGCAGCGTGATCCGGCGGCCGTCGTTCCCGTTGCCCCGCACGACGCCGGGCAGCCATTTCTCGACGGTGTCGGTCAGGCTCAGCCTCCCCTCCGCCTCCAGCTGGAGCAGCACGGTCGCGAGGAACATCTTGGTGTTGCTGGCCGCCCGGAAGTGGTCACCGGCCGACCACTTGCGCCCCGTACCGGTATCGGCCGATCCCACCGTCCCGAACCAACTCCCCCTGCTGTCATGAACGGTGGCCGCGACACCGGGCAGTCCGCCCCGCTCCACCACCGCCCGCAGCGCGGCCCTCGTGGCGTCGTGACCGCGCGCGGCGGCGTGGGCGGGGGCGGCGGGGGCGGTCAGGGTGCCGGCCCCGACCGCGACGGCGGTCGTCAGGGCGAGTAAGACGGCGCGGGCGGCTCGCTGCTCCATGGCATTCCTCCGGTCGAGTCCGTGTGGCGGGAAAGACGCCGGACCCGGCCGGGAGGTTGATCAGTTGGCCCGCGGCGCCCGGCGGCCGATCGCCTCATGGATCCGCTGCAGGTCGGCGGTGAGGGCGTCCAGCCAGATGACCGAGTCGACGAGCAGCGCGGCGGATACGGCGCGCGCGTCCCGGCCCGTGCCGTCGTCCGGCGGCGGGGGAGGGGTGACGGCCAACAGACCGCGGATGTCGAGGGGGTGGGTGTCGCCGAGCGGATCGGCTGTGGCGTCGCCCGTACGCAGGTGCTCGGCAAGGGCGCGATAGCCGTCCGCCGTCTGCCCGGCAGCGTGCCGCAGCCAGCCGCCGACCGCCAGGTCGGTGATCTGTCCGGGACGGCCGGGCAGCAGCCGCTCCCCGCGCCGGGCGTGCGCCCCGGCGGCGAGCACCGTCGGCCAGTCCGGCTGCCGGGCGGTCTCCTCGCGGGGTTCGCTCTGGTACTGGGCCAGGCTCTCCTCGGCGAGGAGGAGGGCGCGGTTGAGGGCGGCGATATCGGCGCGCGCCGTGTCGTCGGCGCCACTGCCGGTGTCGCTGCCGGTCCGTTCCACGACGCGCGCCGTGGTCCGCCCCACCGCATCGGCGACGGCCGCACACACCCCCGCCATGCTCCGGCGCAGTTCGCTCCCCGCACCCCGCGGCCAGGCCAGCACCCCGCATGCCAGCCCGATCAGACTCCCGGTGAGCACATCCGCGAACCGGGTCGGCGCCAGGTGCCACGTCACGGGGGCGACCTGCGCGAACAGTGTCGCCACGACCAGCGTGAAGCCGCCCTGCGCCCAGGCCGGCCCGCGCAGCGGCCCCACGGTGAACGCCGAGAGCATCACGACCGGCAGCACCAGCGCGTACACCGTGTTCCGGTCCTCGACGAGCGCCAGCAGCGCCCCGGCCGCCACCGCGCCGATCAGCGTGCCGACGAGCGCCTGCCGGACCACGGAGCGGGTCTCGAGGCTGGTCGTCCGGGTGAGCGTCAGCGTCGCCAGCAGGACCCAGAAGCCGTGCGACAGGTCGAGGAGCCCGGCGATGGCCCGCGCCGCGGCCAGGCCGACGGCGAACCGGCAGGCGTTCTGGAAGATCACCGAGCGCGGGGTGAAGTGCGCGGACAGCCGCCGCCACCACAGCTCCGGGGCGCGCGACCGTGCATACGAGAAGGCGTGCCCGCCGCGGACCTCGTTGACCGTACGGTCCCCCAGGAGAAGCCGGATCGCCAGCACCAGCACCACCGCGGAGTCGGCCGCCTGCACCGCCAGCGCCCGGCGCCGCAGAAAGACCGGCCGGTCGTCGGCGCCGAGCCGCTCCAGCGCGGCCACCGCCCGACGGGTGCGTACGGGCGCCAGCTCGTCCTGCAGCGCTGCCGCGGAGGGCGGCGGCCCCTGGCCGCGCAGCGCACGCGCCGCCTCCCGTACGGCGTCGCCGATCCCCTGGAGCAACACCACCGTCTCCGCCCGGTACGAGTGATGCGCTCCGGCCCCGGCGTGCAGGTCCGCCAGCTGGGCCAGGAGGGTGCGGGCCGCCTCCGCGGCGTGCGCCATGGCCTTGTGCCTCAGGGTGGGGGAGGCGGGGAGATCGGCGGGCGGTACGCGGGAGGGACGCAGCCGGTCCGTGGCCGCGCGCGCCCGCGCCAGCGCCCGCTCGGGGGCGGGCCCGCCATGGTGATCCGCCAGCGCGGCGGCCGCCTCGGCGGCGTCGGCCAGCAGCGACCGGAACGACGGCGTCGCCGGCTCGGGCAGGACGAGGACCTGGGCCGCGGCCAGCAGCACCGCCCCCAGCAGGAACCCGTAGACCCGCTGGTCGAGAGCGTCCGGCGCGTACGGCGGGAAGCACGGCAGGATGTACAGCAGCTGCATCCCGGGGGCCGCCCCGGCGATCCGGGGGCCCGCGATTCCGGCGTAGGCGACCATGAAGCCGATGACCAGCATGCCGACGACGGCCGCCCAGGTCCGCACCGCCAGCAGCGTCCCCAGGGTGACGAGCGCCATTCCCGCGGGGATCGCCATGAGCGTGGTGGCGGCGCGCTGCCGCCCCGATCCCGGAATCCGGGAGAGCGCGCCGAGCGCCACCACCGCGAAGGCGGCATACAGGGACATGACCAGCGCGCCGAGCCCGTAACGGCAGAGATAGAAGGCGGCACAGGCGGCAACCGTCACCCGCGCCGCATTGCCCACCACGGCCCGGTGCCCACGCAGACCAGGTCCGCCACGCACCACCCTTCCACTATTGGCCGCCCGGTCCTCCGGCGCACAGCGGGGCCCCTCTCGAGCCCGGCCGGGTTTGCGCGAGCCCGGCCGGGTTTGGCGGACCCGCCCCCGGCTACGTACAGTTCCGCCGAAGCTCGAACACACAATCCCAGGAAACAGGAAAGCAGCGCAGCGGCGATGACGGTGACCCAAGAAGGCCGGACCGAGGGCGTGGGCATCGACGCAGAGCGGATGGCGATCTGCCTGAGCGTCCTCGAAGAACTCGACGCGCTGCCGCTCGACCACCCCGACGCGATCGCCGTACGGCGCGCCACCGCCGGGATCTACCGCAAGGTCAAGCAGCGCCGCCGGCAGGAGCGCCGGGCCGCCAAGACCGCCAATGACCTGGCCGTCACTGCGGCCACCGCCACCGGGGCGCCCGACCGCATCGACGACGAGACCCAGGGCCTGGCCCTGGCCAGCTCCGTGACGACCGAGATAGCCGGGATCCTGGAACGTCCCCGTTCCTGCTACGTCTGCAAGAGCCGCTACGTCGAGGTCGACGCCTTCTACCACCAGCTGTGCCGCCCCTGCGCCCTGGAGAACCGCGCGCGCCGCGACGCCCGCACGGACCTCACCGGCCGACGCGCACTGCTCACCGGCGGCCGCGCCAAGATCGGCATGTACATCGCGCTCCGCCTGCTGCGCGACGGCGCCCACACCACCATCACCACCCGCTTCCCCAACGACGCCGTCCGGCGCTTCAAGGCCATGCCGGACAGCGCGGAGTGGCTGCAACGGCTCAAGATCGTCGGAATCGATCTGCGCGACCCGGCCCAGGTGCTCGCCCTCGCCGACTCGGTCGCCGCCGAAGGCCCCCTCGACATCCTGATCAACAACGCCGCACAGACCGTGCGCCGTTCCCCCGAGGCGTACGGACAGCTGATCTCCGCCGAGTCGGCCCCCCTCCCCGCCGGGGAACTGCCCGCCTCCCTCGTCCTCGGCCACTTCGGCAGCGGCACCCCCGCGGCCCTGCCCGCCGCCACGGCCGGCGCAAGCGGCCTGACCGCCGAGCACCTCACCTCCCTCGCCCTGACCTCCGGATCCGCCTCGCCCGCGCGCATCGAAGCGGGCACCGCGATCGACGCCGGCGGCCTCGTACCCGACCTGCACGCCACCAACAGCTGGATCCAGAAGGTGGACCAGGTCGACCCCGTCGAGCTCCTCGAAGTCCAGCTGTGCAATATGACCGCGCCGTTCCTGCTGGTGAGCAGGCTGCGCCCGGCGATGGCGGCCTCGCCCGCCCGCCGCAAGTACGTGGTCAACGTCTCCGCGATGGAAGGCCAGTTCAGCCGCGGCTACAAGGGCGCCGGTCACCCGCACACCAACATGGCCAAGGCGGCCCTGAACATGCTCACCCGCACCAGCGCCACCGAAATGCTGGAGACCGACGGCATCCTGATGACCGCCGTCGACACCGGCTGGATCACCGACGAGCGCCCGCACCCCGACAAGATGCGCCTGGCCGAGGAAGGCTTCCACGCCCCGCTCGACCTGGTCGACGGCGCGGCCCGGGTCTACGACCCGATCGTCCGCGGCGAGCTCGGCGAGGACCTGTACGGCTGCTTCCTGAAGGACTACGCGCCTGCGGCGTGGTGAGCGCGCGCACGAAAAGCGGTGGCGGCGCCCGGCCCGCCACCGCGATCCTTGAAGGATGAGCGGACCGAGCAAACGCGCCGACGTGTTCATCGAGCCCGACCGGGACCCCCGTGAGAACGGCCCCTCCCTGGGCGACGAGCGGGCCACGCTCGTCGAGTTCCTGCGCACCCAGCGCCTGACGCTGGAGCTCAAGTGCGCCGGCCTCGCCCCGGCCGACCTGGCGCGGCGCTCCGTGGAGCCGTCCACGATGTCGCTGCTGGGACTGGTACGGCACATGGCCGAGGTGGAGCGCAGCTGGTTCCGGAGGGTGCTGGCCGGGGAGCGGGCGCCGCGGCTCTTCCAGTCCAGCGCCGAGCCCGACGGAGACTTCGACGGCGCGGTGGCCGACCCCGCGGTGGTGGCCGAGGCATGGGAGGCGTGGCGGGCCGAGTGCGCGTTCACCGACCGGTACGTGGCCGGGGCCCCGAGCCTCGACGCGGTGGCGGACACCGGCGAGGGCCGGGTCTCGCTGCGTGAGGTGCTGGTGCACATGGTCGAGGAGTACGCCCGCCACAACGGCCACGCCGACCTGCTCCGCGAACGGATCGACGGTCGGGTGGGCGCGTAGCATCCCTAACGGTCCGCCGTCGAAAGCCAGTTGACCTGCGGCGGACCCCGGCGCCCCGCTATTGTGCCCCGGTATGCGCCGCACCGACCCGTTCATCGATGACACCACCGACCACCGCGCCTGCTGGTTCTGCCCGTCCCTGCGCCTGCCTGCGGGCGGCTTCGATGTGCTGGACGGGCCCAGCCATGACTATCCCTTCGACGCCGCGGACGGCTTCCGCTACCACCGGGTGACGCGGGTGCCGGCCTGCGTCCATCCCGAGCGGGTCGGCCTGGAGGCGGGCAGGTACCGCTCCGAGGGCCGGCTGCCGGAGCTGCCCGAGGCCGCCGAGGTGGCTTCGGCGGCCCCGGTTGCGGTCGCCGAACCACCGCCTCGTCAGGGTCCCGACACGGCACCCGCACGGGCGCTGCTGGCACGACGTACGAGGCGCACGAAGCGCACCGTCCACCACGAACTGGCCCCCTTCGAGGGCCCGTTGCCGCCCGGCGTCCCGGACCGGATCGACGACCTCGCCTCCTGGATCCGGTCCCTGCTGGCCGACGCCCAGCCCGATCACGTCGCCGACGTCCTGGCGGGCGCCGAGGCGGCGGCCCGCGAACGCTTCCCGGACGAGGCGGTGCTCTGCGTCCTGCGGCAGGTGCTGGCCGGGGATGCCGGGCTCACTCGTCGCTGATCCGGCAGGAGGCGGCGGGCTGCCCGGTTTCCTCACTCAACTGCCCGGTGATCTCCGCCGCAAGGCGATCCGCTGCACCGAGCGAGTCGGCCCCCTCGATGTCCAGGTATCAGGTGCCTGCCAGTTCCCATGATGCGCTGACCGCGATGCTCTGGGCCGGAAGGCGTGATCGCCCCACGCCGTCGTGGTCTCACCTACCAGGGACCGCGGCTGGAGGACGTCGGCGAGCCTGTTCCCCTGGACAGGCTCCCCATCGTTGCCGTCGACGGTTCTGATCAGGTACTCCGTCACGCCCACCCCGCCCGAGCACACAACCCTTCGGCCCACGCCAGCCGATGCTCACCCACCCCGTCCAGCGCCACGGTCCGCAGTCGCCCCAGCGTCTCCCGAGCGCGATCGGTACGCATTCCGCCGGCCCTCAGCAGCGCGTACGCGACCATGCCCGTGCGGTGAATTCCCGCGGAGCAATGGACGACCACATTGCCGCCGTCCCGGAGCACCCCCGCGAGGTCCCGCACGACGGGGATCAGCTCCCGGTCTCGCGCCGCCGGGGGAGGGTTGCCGTTGGCGAGTTCCACCCAGATCCACTGCAACCCTGCCGCGCGGGCCGCGTTCCGCAGGGTCAGCGCCCCCTCGCGCCTGCCCAGAACCGTCACCAGGTGCGTCACACCATCCGCCCGCATCGCAGGCAGCGCGGTGAACTTCGGGCGATTCATCAGCGTCAGCGTGCCTCCGGCGACGGGGACGGCGGGTGCGGTGGGTGGTGTGGGCACGGCGGGACGCTAGCGGCAACAAGGGAACGTGTGCCACTGGTTTTTGACGGCTGATCAGCAGTGTCTGATCGGCAGTGTCTGATCGGCAGTGCCGAGGCGCAATATGGGGCGGCCGTCGTACGCGGACGATTGAACGCCGGGCCCGCTTCCCTCGTACTACTACTCATCACTCGTCGTCCGAGGAGGGCCACATGACCGAGCCCATCACCCCGCCGCTCACCGCCCTGCCCGATGGAGAAGCGGAACTCCGCGTCGTGCTCCGGCTGCAATGGGAGGACGTTGCCGCACTCGGCCAGGAGGCCGGTCGGCTTGCCGTGCAGCTGAAGCGGCCGGTGACCCTTGATGAGGCCGCCAGTCACCGGTTGCGCGGGCGGCCGTCCGCGGCTCACGCCAAACCCGCGGTGCAAGGCCGGCCACAGCCCGCCGTGGCGCCGGCGGCCGTCTCGTCGCTGCCCGCCCGCTCGCCGGGGGAGCAGGCCCGGCAGGCGATCGACAAGATCACCGGAGGCGTGGGGACGGCCTGACCCGTCGGGCTCCCCGCATCACCACTGCGCGGGGAGCCCGCAGGCATCGTCCGGTCTCGGCCACGTCTCAGGACTGAGGCCGCTTTCCGTGGTTGGCCGCGTGCTTACGGCGGCTCTTCTTCTTGCGGCGTCGCTTCGATGACATACCGGCTCCTTTCTCGACGGTGGGAGCTTTCCTCTCATTTCTACCATTTCACTCGCCTGTGCCCCGGCCCCGACCTCGTCGGGCACGTTGCCCGCGCGCAGCAGCGCAGGAGCCCGCCGTACGGACCTGCCGGTTCGGCGTATGGAGGGGGGTCGCGGCGACCGCCCGACGCCCGATCAGGCCGGCGCGCCGCCAAGCCTCCGCAATCCCAACAGGATCCGCCGGGTCCGGACATTGACCTCGGCCACTTCCACAAGGACCTCGGTGCCGATCGGCACGGCTTCGGGATCGTCGACACCGTGCTCGGCGAGCCGGGGGCCGGGCACCAGCCCCTCGCACCCCTCGTGTACGTGCACGAACACCCCGAACGGAACGGTCTTGGTGACCCGGCCGGGGATCACCGCACCGATCTGCGTACGGGCGAACTCCCGCAGCGGATCCGGGAACAGGCCGGCCAGCGACAGCGCCACCCGCTCGCGCTGCCTGTCCACGTCCAGCACCATGACCGTCACTTCCTGCCCCACGTCCGCGATCTGAGCGGGATCATCGAAGCGCACCCAGGAAAGCTCGGAAACGTTCACCATCCCGTCGAGGCCCCCGAGGTCCACGAACACCCCGAAGGGCCGCACCGCCGAGACGACACCCCGGTGGACCTGCCCCGGCTCCAGCGAGTCCAGGACGCTCCGCCGAGCCCGCCCATCGACCTGTCCGCTCTCCAACCCGGGCCTCCCCGCTCCTGGTTACCTGCTCGGCGAGCCGTCCCGGCAGCTCGACGGTCGGGCTCATCCGTCCATCGTGCCCGATGGCGCGGATACGCGGCGCCGGCCGGTCGCCGCCAGCCGGGCGTGGGCGCGGACATCGGCGTCCGGGTCGTGCGCGACGGTGGCCAGGGCGCGCAGGGCGTCCGGGCTTGAGGTGTGGCCGCCCAGGGCCAGGACCGCGGCCTTGCGTACGTCCGCGTGGCCGTCGGTGAGGGCGGAGCGCAGTGCAGGGACGGCCGGTTCGGGGGCGGCGGCGGTCAGGGCCCTGGCTGCGCCGGCGCGGACCTGCCAGGCCTGGTCCTCGAGGGCGGTGAGGGCAATGGCGTCGTACGGGGGCGGGCAGCCGGTGGTGGCCAGGGCCGCGAGCGCTGCGGCCCGTACGAGGAGGTCCTCGTCGCGGAGCAGATCCGCCAGGTGCTCCGGCGCCCCGACGGTGCCCAGCCCGTGCGCGGCCGCGACCCGGACCTCGCGGGAGGGGTCCGTGACGGCGCGCCGGAGGTCGTCGGCGGCGTCGACGGAGACCAGGGCGCGGAGGGCCTGGATGCGGACGTCCACCGCGGGGTCGGCGAGCGCGGCGGCGTAGCGGGGGCGGTCGCCGAGGCCCAGGACGTACAGGACGTTCAGGGCCGCGGCGCGGACGAGGGGGTCGGCGCCGTGCGCTGCGGCCGTGACCAGCGGCTCGCGCAGTTCGGCTGCCGGCGGCAGGACCTCGACCAGTTCGCGCAGCGAGGCGCCGGCGGCCGCCCGTACGGCCGGGTCGGCATCGGCGAGCAGGGCGGCGAGGGCCTGTCCCGTACCGATCGGGACGCTTTCGGTGAGCGCGTCGACGGCGGCGCGGCGGACGGCCGGGTCGGGGTCGGCGAGGTAGGGGCGCAGGGCCGGGAGGTCCGGCTGGTCCTCGGCGAGGGTGAGGAGTTCGAGGATGCGGGGGGAGGGGGAGGGGGAGCCGGGGGAGGGGGCATCGGGGCGGGGCCCCGTCCCGGACGTGCCCTCGGCTCCGGGCGCGGAACCGTCCCCGGGCCCGGCATTCGCCCCCGGCCGGGCCCCGGACCCCACCGGCGCCGTGTCCCGCGCCCCCGCCGTGGCGACCCGCTCCGGATGCACCTCCCCCAGGAAGCGGGACGCGCCGCCCGTCGGGACGTACTCCTCCACCGGCACGAGATACGGCGCCACCGGCCGGGCCGTGAACTCCATCGTCCCCGCGGCGGACTTGCGCAGGTCGAGATGGTGCAGCCACTCGCCGTCGTTGCGGTCCGGGTGATCCGTACGCTCGTGATAGAGGCCCCAGCGGGACTCGGTCCGGGCCAGGGACGACCGGGCGGCCATCTCGGCGCAGTCGCGGATGAACGTGACCTCGGCGCAGCGCATCAGCTCGTGCGGGGTGCGGGCGCCCATGGCGGCGATGTCGGTACGCATCCGCTCGAAGTGCTCGACGGCCAGCGACAGGCGGGCGCCGCTCTTGGGCGGGGCGACATAGTCGTTGACGAAGCGGCGGAGCTTGTATTCGACCTGGGGCTGGGGCGGGCCGTCGGGGCTGCGCAGCGGCCGGTAGATCAGGTCGTGCGCGGCGCGCAACTGCTCGGCGGGCAACGCACCCTCGTAGGAACCGAATCGGGCGGCATCGGCGCCCGCCAGATCGCCGAAGACAAACGCGCCGATCATGTAGTTGTGCGGGACGCAGGCGAGATCACCCGCCGCGTACAGCCGCGGCACGGTGGTCCGGGCGTGGTCGTCGACGCGTACGCCCGACGCCGAATGCCCGCCGCACAGCCCGATTTCCGAGATGTGCATCTCGATGTCATGGGTGCGGTAGTCGTGGCCGCGCCCGGCGTGGAAGGTGCCGCGGGTGGGGCGTTCGGTGGTGTGCAGAATCGTCTCCAGGGCGGAGACGGACTCCTCCGGGAGGTGGCTCAGCTTCAGATAGACCGGGCCGCGTTCGGAGGCGACCTCGGCCGCGAACTCGGCCATCATCTGCCCCGACCAGTAGTCGGATTCGACGAACCGCTCGCCGTGCCGGTTGACCTGGTAGCCGCCGAAGGGGTTGGCCACATACGCGCAGGCCGGGCCGTTGTAGTCCTTGATCAGCGGGTTGATCTGGAAGCACTCGATGCCGGTCAGTTCGGCACCCGCGTGATACGCCATCGCATAGCCGTCGCCCGCGTTGGTGGGGTTCTCGTACGTGCCGTAGAGATAGCCGGAGGCGGGCAGGCCGAGGCGGCCGCACGCCCCGGTGGCGAGGATCACCGCGCCCGCGCGGACCGCGACAAAGCCGCCGGTGCGGGTGTGGAGGCCCACCGCCCCGATCGCCCGGCCGTCGTCGCCGGTCAGGATGCGCACCGGCATCACGCGGTTCTCGATACGGATCCGCTCGCGCATCTCGCGCCGGCGCAGCTGCCGGTAGAGGACCTTCTTGACGTCCTTGCCCTCCGGCATCGGCAGCACATACGAGCCCGAGCGGTGCACCTGGCGGACGGCGTACTCGCCGTGCTCGTCCTTCTCGAACTTCACGCCGTACGACTCCAGCCGCTGCACCATCGCAAAGCCGCGGGTCGCGGTCTGGCGGACGGTGGCCTGGTCGACGATGCCGTCGTTGGCGCGGGTGATCTCGGCGACGTAGTCGTCGGGTTCGGCGCGGCCGGGGATGACGGCGTTGTTGACGCCGTCCATGCCCATGGCGAGCGCCCCGGAGTGGCGGACGTGCGCCTTCTCCAGGAGGAGGACGTCCGCGCCGTGTTCGGCGGCGGTGAGCGCGGCCATGGTGCCGGCGGTGCCGCCGCCGATGACGAGGACATCGCAGGAGAGTTCCTCGGGGGCGTCGGGGGTGGGGATCTCCATGGGGTGCCTTTCGGTGGCGGGGCGCGGGGTCTGGGGCGCGGGGTGTGGCGGTTGCGTACGGGGCGGCGAGCGGCAGGCAGTCGACTGCCAGGAGAGGGACAGGTCAGGCGTCGGGCGGATCGTCCGGCCGGTCGCCCAGGGACGCGAGGACCTCCCGCCGCAGCGCGACCGTCGCAGGGTCGGCATACGCCTCCCGGACCCGCGGCCGCGGTACGGGCAGCACCCGGCCGGTGCCCAGCAGGGCGACCCGGTCGCCCAGGAAGAGCGCCTCGTCCACGTCGTGGGTGACGAAGACGACGGTGGCGTGTGTGCCGCGCAGCGCCGTCACCAGCAGCTGCTGCATCCCGGCCCGGGTCTGGGCGTCGAGCGCGCCGAACGGCTCGTCCATCAGGACGGCGCGCGGTTGGCCGGCCAGCGCGCGGGCCAGCTGGGTGCGTTGCCGCTGGCCGCCGGAGACCTGGTGCGGCAGGCGGGCGGCATGCTCGGTCAGGCCCACCCGGCCCAGCCACTCGACGGCCCGCGCCCGGCGCTCCACACGCGTCAACCCCCTTATCGCAAGGGGGAGTTCGACATTCGCCCGCAGACTCCGCCAGGGCAGCAGCGCATCTTCCTGGAAGACCAGCGCCCGGTCGGCGGCGGGCCCGTCGACGGGCCCGCCGTCCTGGCTCAGCCGGCCGCCGAGCAGCGGCAGCAGACCGGCGAGGGTGCGCAGCAGGGTGGACTTGCCGCAGCCGGACGGCCCGACGACGGTGAGGATCTCGCCCGGTGCGACCTCGAGGTCCAGGCCGCGGAGTACGGGCGCACCGGGGTGGCCGAGCACAGCACCGGCGAGGGACAGCCGGATGCCGGGTGCGGGCGCCTGCGGGCGGGCCGTTGCGGTGGTATCGGTGCTGGTCATCGCGTCCCTCCACGCGTCGCCAGGCCGGCTCGCAGCCGGCCCCGGACCCCCTTGTACGGGCCCGCGTTGCGCGCCGTACGGGGCAGACCCCACCTCGGCGCCTGCCGTCCCGCCGTACGGGGCAGCCAGCGCGTCAGGCGCCGCCCCAGGACCTCCACCGCCGTGGACGTGGCCCAGCCCAGCAGCCCGATCGTGGCCATCCCGACGAACACGCCCGGATAGTCGACGATCGTGTAGTCCTGCCAGGTCCGGTACCCCACGCCGTACTCCCCGGAGATCATCTCGGCGGAGATCACACAGATCCACGAGACGCCCAGTCCCACCGACAGTCCGCCGAAGATCCCCGGCAGGGCCCCCGGCAGCACCACCGACCACAGCACCCGCCACCGGCCGCCGCCCATGGTCAGCACCGCCTCCTCCCAGGCGGGCGTCAGCGCCCGCACCGCATGCCGGGTGGCGACCATCACCGGGAAGAACGCCGCGGCGAAGGTGATGAAGACGATGCCCTGCTCATTGCTGGGGAACAGCAGGATCGCCACCGGGACCAGCGCAATCGCCGGGATGGGGCGCACGATTTCCAGCAACGGGCCCAGCAGATCGGCGACGAGCGGTGAGCGGGCGACGGCCGTGCCGACGGCGACGCCGAGGACGGCCGCGAGGGCGAAGCCGCTCACGATCCGGGTCAGACTCTCGCCGAGGTCCTGCCAGTACGCGGCCCCGCCCAGCCGCTGCATCAACGCATGGGCCGTCTCCGCCACCGTGGGGATCTGCGAGAAGCGCAGCCAGGCCTGCACCCGGAACTGCGCGAGCACCTGCCAAAGGGCCAGCGCCGCGAGGACCGCCCCCGTACGCCGGGCCACGCGGGCCGTGCTCACCGGACCTGCTTCAACGCGTCGGCGTAGCCGAGGGTGCGGGCCCCATCGTGGCCCCGTACCCAGGCGTCGGCGGTGGCCTGCGTGGCGAACGGCAGCAGCCGCGCACCGTCCCGCACCCAGAGGGCCTTGTCCGCGAACCACCGCGTCCCGGTCGTCGCATCGGCCACATACGCCGCCCGTACCGTTTCCCGGTGCGCCCGGACGAACCGCAGCAGCGCCGCCGGATCGCGGAAGGAGTGCGTACGGTCCTCGCCCCGCAGCCAGACCTCATCGGCCGAGGGATGGGCCGTCGAGCGCCGGGCCTTGGCGTACCCGCTCCCGTAACTCGCCTTCAGGTAACGGTCGTTGACGAACGAGTCCACATCCACCGGCCCGGTCAGCTTGGCTGCCCGCAGCACCGCCACATCCTTCTTCAGCGCGGCGATCAGCCGCGGCTTGAGGGTGGGGTCGAAGGTGGCGATGCCGCCCGCGCCGTTGTAGAGGTAGACCACCTCGGGCGGCAGCCCGGTGGCCTTGGCGACCCGCTGTGCGGCGTCGACCGGATGGGCCTGCAGATAGCGGGTGGCGTCCCGCTGCGCGGCAAGGAACGCCTTGACCACCGCCGGCCGTTGCCCGGCAAACCGCTCGGCCACCGTCACACCGTGGAAAGTGGGCAGCTTCAGCGCGCCCCCGTCGTAGAGCGCCCGCGCCTTCCCCTGGAAAGCGAGCAGCCCCGGCCAGGCGACGAACTGCGAGAGCGCGTCCACACTGCCCGACTGGAGCGCCGAGGCGCCCACGGCCGGCTGCTGGTTGAGCTTGTGGACGTCCCGCTCCGGGTCGATCCCCGCGCGCTGCAGGGCCCGTACCAGCGTGCCGTCGGAGGCCGATCCGACGCTGCTGGAGACCTTTTTGCCGCGCAGGTCCGCCAGCGAGTGCAGGCGTGAACCAGGCTTGGTGACAATCGTGTTGAGCGCGCCGCGCAGGTTGTAGCCGGTGACCGCGATCAGCCGGGTCGGGGCGCGCAGCTGCTTGCCGCGCGCGGCGTTGATGAGCAGCGGGAAGTCGCCCATCGAGCCGATGTCGATCTTCCCGGCGACCATCTGCGCGGTGATCGGCGCCCCGGTCGCGTAGTCCTGCCAGACCACCTTGTACGTCTTGCCGTCGCGCTTGCCCTGCGCGCGCAGCTCGCGTTCGAAGGAGCCGAGCGAGCGCAGCAGGGTGCCGGCGGTGACGGTGTTGATGGTCTTGGACTGGTAGCCGATGGTCACGGTGACGTTCTTGCCGTCGCCCGCCTGCGCGGCGCCGCCGCAGCCGGTGAGCCCGAGGGGGAGCAGCAGGCCCGCGGCCGCGAGGGAGATCGTACTTTTTTGGTAGGTGCGCTTCGTGAGCGTGCGCTTCATGGACGTGCGCTGCATGGGGACGTGCCTCTCATCGCAACAAGTAGGGCATATTGACCGTGACCGCGCCGGTGGGACACCGCGCGGCGCACGGGCCGCAGTACCAGCACTCGTCGACGTGCATATACGCCTTGTTGCTGGCCGGGTCGATGGCGAGGGAGTCGAGCGGGCACATGTCGACGCAGAGCGTGCAGCCGTCGATGCACTTGGACTCGTCGATGGTCACGGGCACATCGGCCCGCTGGGGCGCAAGAGGCATGGCGGTCTCCGGGTAGGGGCGTCGGGGAGGGGCAAGCGGGGGCGGGGGCGGGGCTCAGACGGTGCGGCGCAGCAGGCCGCGCAGGGTGAGGCGATCGCCGCGATGGGGGTCCCACCTTGGCCCTTGAGGCCTTGGGGGACTGATGAACTCCAGGTCGACGGGACAGTCGTCGGCGAGATGGGTGACCCTGCCGTGCGGGTGCAGGGTTTCGGCCAGTCCCATCAACCGGTCGAGTCCATGCACCTGGTGACGCAGCAGGGTGGCGAGCTGCCGGGCACGGTCCGCGCGGAGCCGGCGGCGGCGGGCGGCCGCTACCGGGCCGGTGTGCTGGCGGGTGCGTTCGGCAGGCATGAGGCGGACCATACCGACGTGTTCCGGCCAGTGGTGTTGCCGCAGTATTGCGCCACTGTCCGCACTCCGGGCGACGGCCGTGACCTGCGCTTTCCGTACCGCGACGGGATGATCTGCCACCGGGGAGGGGCAGACGGCCTGCCACTCCAGGGGCCGTCCGACGTGCCCACCCCCGCCCGTTAAGGTCTCACTCTCACCGGCCACACAATGATCAGACCCATCAGGCTGATCAGCAGAACAGCCGAAACAGCCGAAACAGCGCATCAACCAGGGGGAACGGGGAGCATGGCAAACGGATGGATACCGCCGACAGACGTCGAACTCGACCTGTACGAAGCCAAGTCGCGCGAGGACTGGGACGCGTACAAGCGCATCCTGCTGGCGGCGGACACCTTCACGTACGCGCTCAAGGAGGACGTCGACGAGGTCGGCGGCGAGGCCTCGATGCTGGTGTTCAAGGCTCCCGACGGCGGGCGCTGCTTCGTCGTCCACACCCGCGGCCAGATGCCGGACCGCAGGGAGAAGCTCGTCCTGTGCACCATCGACCTGCCACCGGTGTCCGAAGAGGACGGGGTGGACGAGGACGGCCGGATCCCCGGCCTCCTCGTCAACCCCGGGTGGCCCGAGGAGGCGTTCTTCCCCGGCTACCGCGGCCAGGACGACGACTGGCAGGCACTGGTGGACGAGGTGCCGGAGCGCGGGCACGACGACGATGAACTGATCACCAAGTACAGCGGCCCACTGGACGGCCCCCTCGCGCACGGCCTGGCCTGCGGCACGCATCTGGCCGTACACAACCAGGTGCTGTGGAACGACCTCGGCGATGTCTGCGGCGACTACCGCGGAGACGTCTCCATACTGCGCGACTCCTGGGACGTCGTGGACCGGGCGAGGTGGCTCGGGCAGCTGAACTACCTGCTGGAGGGCCGTAACAGCCCACCCCTCCCGGAATTCGCGCTCATGGTCCGCCGCGAGATCGCCCGCCGACAGCCCGGGGCGCACACCGATGCGCCGTTCTGGCGTCGGACGACCGCAGCCAATCTCCACGAACGCGGCGCGGACGAAGAGTCGATCGCCGAGACCATGTCACTCATCGGCCAGATCGTCCGCTACGAGTCCCGCTTCCGGGCCGACGGCATCCTGCCGCCCGACGGCTATGTCACCTCGGCCCTCGGCTACGACTTCGGCCGCGCCGTCAACTTCGCCCGCTGGGGCCTGAGCGCCCGTTTCACCGATGTGCCCGAGGTCGAGAAGGCCGTGATCCGCGTCGGCGAACTCTGCCGCAAGCACTATTCCTCCTGGGAGGAGTTCTCGGCGGGGTACATCCTCGGCCGCGCCCTCCGCTTCGACGAGGAATCCTTCGGCCATATGTACAGTTCCGCGCTGTCGCCGCACCGCATCCTCACCCGTGACCCTGCCAGTCCGTGGCGCAATATCCCTTTTCTGCTGGACCGTGACTCCAGTGCCGGGTGACGAATTTCGCTGTATCCTAACGAGATAAGGGGGTTTGTCCCGCTGCGCCGGATGGCGACTGCCGACGCGGGTCGGCGGACAGCCGGCGCCGGAGCGCGCCCCACCGCGCTCGCTCCACAGCGCACCCCGTGATCAACAAACTCCCGTTTCGCGACAATTTCCGCCCGCCGTTGGCCAAAACCCGACCGGAACGCAACGCCGTCGGCGCCCCCGCCCTCCTCCCGCATGCACCTGTACGCCATTCTTCTGTGGAGGTAAATCTTGCGACGATGGGGAACAGCGGCCGCGGCGCTCGTACTGGCAGGCGCCGGGCTGGCGACCACGGC
The DNA here is from genome assembly GCF_040651455.1 of Streptomyces sp. NPDC048483. Lineage (NCBI taxonomy): Bacteria > Bacillati > Actinomycetota > Actinomycetes > Kitasatosporales > Streptomycetaceae > Streptomyces > Streptomyces sp. NPDC048483. Next base: position 38,107 of record NZ_JBEZJZ010000008.1, on the reverse strand, counting down.
CGGGGCGGCCAGCGCCGCGTCCGGCCCTGCGGTCAAGGCGGCTTCGGCCACGGCCTGTTCGACGGCCTGGGGCAGTGGCACCAAGTCGGCGACGCACGGGTACGCCAAGCCGCTGAAGAACATCACGACCGGTCGGCACGCGTGCTACGACCGCATGGTCTTCGACATCAGCGGTACGGGTGACAAGGCCGGCTACCACGTCGGCTACGTCAAGAAGTTCTACCAGGACGGATCCGGCGAGCAGATACCCGTAAAGGGCGGCGCCATCCTGCAGATCTTTGTGTCCGCGCCCAGCTACGACCCGGCGACGGGCAAGCCGTCCTACGCCGGGAAGGCCGGGAAGCCGCTGCCGGGTGTGAACATCAGCGGATACAAGACGTTCAAGGACACCAAGTTCGGTGCGAGCTTCGAGGGACAGACCCAGGTCGGCCTGGGCGTCCGGGCCAAGCTGCCGTTCCGGGTGTCCCAGTCCGGTCACCAGCTGATTGTGGACGTGGCTCGCCCTCACCGGCGTCGGCCTCGGCTTCCTCCTCAACACCAGCCCGGTCTGGGTCGCCACCGCCGTCGCCGTCCTGGGCTCCGTCGTCATGGAGCTGATCCGCTGGTACGGCAGGACCCGCGGCGATCTGGCCCTCGCCATGCTGTTCTACGGCGGTATGGCGGGCGGCGTGATGCTGATGAACCTCTCCGACGCGGGCTCCAACGCCAACCTCAGCACCTACCTCTTCGGCTCGATCACCACGGTCTCGCCCGAGGACATGACGACCATCTGCGTCCTCGCCGCCCTGGTCCTGGCGATCACCGTCGGCCTGCGCCGCCAGCTGTTCGCGGTCTGCCAGGACGAGGAGTTCGCCCGGGTGACGGGCCTGCCCGTACGGCTGCTGAATCTGCTGGTCGCCGTCACCGCCGCGGTCACCGTCACCGTCGCCATGCGCGTCGTCGGCCTGCTGCTGGTCAGCGCCCTGATGGTGATCCCGGTCGCGGCCGCCCAGCAGATCAGCCGCAGCTTCGCGGCGACGTTCGGGGTGGCCATCGCGATCGGCGTCGCGGTCACCCTCACCGGCACCGCCACCTCGTACTACGTGGATGTCCCGTCCGGCGCGACCATCGTGCTCTTCGCGATCGGCCTCTTCGTGATCTTTACGGCCCTCGCCGCGCCGCTGGCGAAAAAACGCGCCAGGACTGCCTCGGAGACGGGCGAGGGGTGCACCCTGGAGGTACCCGGCAGCCGCACCGCTGTCGCGGACGATGTGCAGGTGTAGGCGGGCAGGCGTAGACGGGCAGGTGGAGTGCCCGACCGGCTTTCCCGTCGTCGCCTGGCACAATGGCCGACGCACGGGCAGGGGGAATCGTGCAGGGGAATTCCTGAAGTCCTGACGTCCTAGGGAGGCAACGGTGGCGACGAGCGCGGGATCTCCGGTACGCGGCCGGTCGACGAGGCAGCGGACCGCGGTGTCGGCCGCACTCGACGAGGTCGATGAGTTCCGCAGCGCGCAGGAGCTCCACGACATGCTCAAGCACCGGGGCGATTCGGTCGGGCTGACCACCGTGTACCGAACGCTCCAGTCGCTCGCCGACGCCGGCGAGGTCGACGTCCTGCGCACCAGCGACGGCGAGTCCGTCTACCGCCGGTGCAGCACCGACGACCACCATCACCACCTGGTGTGCCGGGCCTGCGGCAAGGCCGTCGAGGTCGAGGGCCCCGCGGTCGAGAAGTGGGCCGACCAGATCGCCGCCGAGCACGGCTTCCGCGATGTCGCGCACACGATCGAGATCTTCGGGACGTGCGGGGAGTGTGCCGCCGCCAAGCAGTCCGCCAAGCAGTCCGAAAAGGAATAACGGCAGCACGCGAAGGGGCCGTCTCCCGGTCAGGGAGGCGACCCTTTACCTTTTCCTGAAAGTTGACAGGTGCACGATGCGCTAGCCTTCGGCTAGGCATCGGCGCGGACATCCGCGCAGGACACGGGGGGTAGCAGTGGGGTTTCTCGGAGAGCTCTGGGACGACGGCAAGCAGCTGGTAAGCGGCGTCGTCGAGGTCGGCAAGGACATCATGATGGCGCCGGCCGAGATCGCGCACTGGGTGCTGACCCAGATGTTCGGCGGCAGCGACGCTGACCTGCAGAAGATCGCGGGCGATCTGGAGAAGCTGAGCAAGGAGATGGACGGGCTGACCAAGGAGATCAACGCCACCCTCGGCAAACTCACCTGGCACGGCCCGGCATCCGACGCCTTCGTCGACGTCGCCCACGGCCGCGTCAAGGAGATGAACAAGATCTCCGACGATCTGTCGGCGCTGGGCAAGTCGGTCACCCGGCTGTCCGAGATCTACTGACGGCCGAGCTGACGGCGAGCTGACGGCCGAACCAACGGCCTGGCTGATGGCCGTATCGACGGCCGTACCAACGGTCCACCGACGGCCCACCAACGGCCCACTGACGATCCGTCACTATCTTTTCCGGGCCCGGCTCCACCCGGGCCCGGAGCGCAGGTTCTGCGCGTTTCACCGCGAACACCACGGGGGGGTTGTACGAATGGCAAAAGATGCGTTCGGCGCCGAAATGGCGGAACTCGGCAAGATCGAGAAGGACTGGCACGCGGCCAGCAAGCACATGGCGGAGCTGACCAAGCGGCTGGTCGAGATCAAGATCACGCTCGTGCAGGCGGCGTCGATCGACCTCGCGGCGTCGCCACTCGCCTCGCTCCCCGGCTTCGGCATCGCCTACCAGGTGGTCGCGGACGTGAAGGAGATCGCGGACATCAGCGAGCGCCTCGAGGAGAGCAAGAAGAAGCTGCTCGAGGAGCTGGCGGCGGACGCCGAGAAGATCAAGAAGGTCAAGGCCGAGTACGAGGCGAACGAGAAGAAGATCGAGGACCACCTCAAGAAGATCAAGGACGACCACGAGTCCGACGGCAAGTCCAAGTCGCCCCACACCGGCCTGCAGGGCACCGGTGGCGGTGGGGGTGGCGGCAACGGCGGTGGTGGTGGCGGCGGCAACGGCGGCGGTGGCGCTGGAGGCGGCGGCAACGGCGGCGGTGGCGCCACCGGTCAGGACCCCAAGCTGGGGCAAGGCGACGGCAAGTGGAAGACAGTCGGCGACTGGGATGCCTGGTCGCCGGGCAAGCACCACACGACGACCGGCGCCGGCGTCCTGGCCGAGCCCCACACCGACGGGCTCCCGAAGGAGCGCAAGGACGTCATCGACCGCGCCCTTGAGCGCATCAACCACCGGATCGGCTACAGCCAGTCGGCCACCACCAACGGCTACCGGGATGACTGCTCGGGGTTCGTCGCCGCCGCCTGGGGCCTGGAGCCGCCTGGCCGGGACACGATGGGCCTGATGAAGGACGATGTCTCCCATCAGATCACCAAGGACGATCTCAAGCCGGGCGACGCACTGATCGCCCGCAACCACACCGTCGTCTTCGGCGGCTGGGCCGACGAATCACACACCAAGTACATCGCGCTGGAGGACAACGGCTCCCAGGGCACCGTCTCCCAGGTCATCCCGTACCCGTACTTCCCCGGTGACGCAGCAGAGGAAGAGGCAACCGGCCATCCGTACTTGCCCTTCCGCCGCAACGGCCTCTAGGCCGCACACAAGAGAGAGCGCCTACATGTTCACCCGCCGTTTGCTCGCCGCAGCCGCCGTTGCCACGGCACTGGTCACGCTCACCTCCTGCAAGGGTGAGGACGACCCCAAGGCCGCCTCCCCGGAGGCATCCGCGTCGTCCGCCGCACCCTCGGCTTCCCATCCCGCCGACCCGGCGGCCTCCCCCAGCGCCTCGGCTCCAGCCTCGTCCCAGGCCTCGCCGCCGAGCGACCCGGCGCCCGGCACGGGAGAACCGACCTTCGACTGCACGCCCCGCAAGCTCGCCAAGGGCCACCGGATGGTGCAGATCACGGGCGCGCCGTCCGGCGGCGCACTGCTCGCCAAGGAGGCGAAGTTCAGCTGCGACCCCAACGGCGGGGGGTACATCGGGACAGGGAAGGCCGCCCGCTTCCGGCTGGCCTCCGGGGCCACGGCCGAGCTGGCCCTGAACAGCCCGATCAAGCGCCGTACGGTGACCGTCGCCCAGCTGAGCGAGCACGTCACCGCGTGTGTGCGGGAAGAAAGCGTCAAGGAGCCTTTCTCCTGCAGCGGGGACAACTACGAAATCACCGTTAACAGCTCCGGCGAGATCTCTCACCTCACCGAGGTCTGGCACCCCTGATGACGCAAAAACGGGCCGCCTCCCCGAGGGGAGGCGGCCCGTTTCCCGTCGGTGCGCCGTCTACGTCGCGGACTCCCCGGCCGCCAGCTGCGCGCCACCGAACCGACGGTCCCGCTTCGCGTACTCCAGGCACGCTTCCCACAGGTTCCGGCGGTCGAAGTCCGGCCAGAGAATGTCCTGGAACACCATCTCGGCGTAGGCGCTCTGCCAGATCAGGTAATTCGACGTCCGCTGCTCGCCCGACGGCCGCACGAAGAGATCCACATCCGGCATGTCCGGGTAGTACATGTACTTCGCGACGGTCTTCTCGTTGACCTTCGACGGGTCCAGCTTTCCGGCCCGTACGTCCGCGGCAATGGCCGCCGCCGCATCCGCGATCTCCGCGCGACCGCCGTAATTCACGCAAAAATACAGCGTCATTGCGTCATTGTTCTTGGTCTGCTCCTGGGCGATCTGGAGCTCCTGCACCACGGACTTCCACAGCTTCGGCATCCGTCCGACCCAGCGGATACGAATACCGAGCGCATCCATTTCGTCACGGCGCCGGCGGATGACATCCCGGTTGAAGTTCATCAGGAACTTGACCTCGTCGGGCGACCGCTTCCAGTTCTCCGTGGAGAAGGCGTAGAGCGAGAGGTTCTTCACGCCCATTTCGATGCAGCCCTTGAGGACGTCCAGGACGACGCTCTCGCCGACCTTGTGGCCCTCGGTACGCGGCAGCCCGCGCTCCTTGGCCCAGCGGCCGTTGCCGTCCATCACGACCGCCACGTGGTTCGGGACGAGTTCGCCGGGAATCTTCGGCGGACGCGCACCGGACGGGTGCGGCTCGGGCGTCTCGTACTGGCGCCGGTTACGCCCCAGAATCCCGCGTCGTGCCATGCGCCCCACAACTCCTATGTGCCTTGACGTTGCTATTTCTCTACATACCGGAGGGAGCGCAGGCCCCGCTCCAGGTGCCACTGCAGATACGCCGCGACGAGCCCGCTGCCCTCCCGGACATGCCGCGCCTCACACGCATCAGCCGTCTCCCAGTCACCGGTCAGCAGCGCACCCAGGAGGACGATGGCCTCCGAGGAGGGTACGACGCTCCCCGGCACCCGGCAGTCCCCGCAGATCACACCGCCGGACGCGACCGAGAAGAACCGGTTCGGGCCGGGCATTCCGCACCGCGCACAGCTGTCGAAACTTGGCGCATAACCGTTCACCGCGAGGGAGCGCAGCAGGAAGGCGTCCAGCACGAGGTGCGGCGCGTGCTCACCGCGGGAGAGCGTGCGCAGCGCGCCGACCAGCAGCAGGTACTGCTGGACGGCCGGCTCGCCCTCGTGATCGGTGAACCGTTCCGCGGTCTCCAGCATCGCCGTACCGGCCGTATAGCGGGCGTAATCCGTCACGATCCCGCCGCCGTACGCCGCGATCGTCTCGCTCTGCGTGCACAGCGGCAGCCCGCGCCCGATCAGCTCGTTGCCCCGCGCGAAGAACTGCACATCGACGTGCGAGAACGGCTCCAGCCGCGCCCCGAACTTCGATTTCGTCCGCCGTACGCCACGGGCCACGGCCCGCACCCGGCCCTTGCCACGGGTGAGCAGCGTGATGATCCGGTCCGCCTCACCCAGCTTCTGGGTGCGCAGCACGATGCCGTCGTCGCGGAACAGGCTCATGGGGGTCATTCTCGCGCATGGGGGCGCGGGCCCCCTCGCGCCGGTTGGTTTTCACCGTTCGTATCCTCGCGGTGACGCAGCGGCACTAGCCTGGCTTGAGAAAGGCCCGCGAAAGGAAGGTGGTGCCCATGTCCAAACGCCGACCCCGTGATTCACAGGAGGCCGGGTGGGAGTTCCTGGCTTCGGAGCTCAGAAGTCGTCGGACGGCGGCCGGCTTAACCCAGGGCGAGCTGGGGGAGCGGGCGTTCGTCTCCGGCTCCTACATCGCCCATTTCGAGACGGTGGGCCGCAAGCCGTCTCCGGAATTGGCGACCCAGATCGATGCGGCCCTGGAGACGGGCGGTTTTTTTGAGCGGCTGTGCCGGAAGCTGCTGGAGGAGTCGCCGTACGCGGCTTACTTCGCGAAGGCCGCGGAACTGGAGAAGCTCGCTACGAAGATCTGCGACTTCGAGTCGATGACCGTACCGGGCCTGTTGCAGACGGCGGCGTATGCGCGGGCGATCACGATCGCGGGCAACCCGCTCGCGGAGGACGACTACGTCGAGGAGAAGGTGGCGTCCCGGATAGAGCGGGCGCGCATCCTCGACGCAACCCCGCGGCTCGACTACCGGCCGATCTTGCACGAAGCCGTGCTGCGTGTGCCCGTGGGCGGTCCGGCCACCATGGCCGAGCAGTTGGACCACATCGCGCGCCTCATCCGCGACCGCAGGGGCCTGGTACAGATCCTCCCCTTCGCGGCGGGACCGGTTCCCTTCATCGGCCGGATGCTGACGCTCATGGAGTTCGAGGACGCTCCGCCAACGGTCTATACGGAAGGCGCGTATTCGGGGAATCTGCTGGACGAACCGACCACGGTGAGGCGCGTACAACGGGACTACGATTTGCTGAGGGCCGTCGCCCTCTCCCCGGAGGCGTCCCTCTCCCTGATCGAATCGGCGGCTGAGGAATACAGACGATGCGTGACTACGACCTGAGCGCGGCTCATTGGCGTAAGAGCAGCTACAGCGACCACAACGGCGGCAGCTGCCTCGAGGTCCGCGACGACCTCCCCGGCGTCGTCCCCGTCCGCGACAGCAAGGCCCCCCACGGCCCGACCCTGGTCATCCCGGCCGCCGGCTGGACCGCATTCGTCACGGCCATCAAGTGCGGTGGCATGCAAGCCAGTTGATGGGCTCCCAGGAAGCGAACCCGGCCCCGCCGTCGCCACCACGACCGCGGGGCCGAAACACGTCACCGTCCGCCCACAAAGGGGGGAACACGACCTTCCGGTATTTCTCGCACAGGGCTTGGCATGGGCCTTACAACGCGTCAGGTCCCCGGTAGCATCGCGTGATGATCGGCAACACATCGCTGTGGGCCGGCCACCACATTCCCCCACCCGAGGATCCCGATGACATCCATACCCGAGGCGCTGTTGTGGTGCCTCAGCGCAGGTACGGCCGCGGCCTTGGTGCTCGCGGCTTTTGTGATCCGCGCGAGGATGCAAAGCGCCGCCTTGAGACAGAGCATCAGCACCGCTGAGGAGCGGAACTCCGCCTCGTTGCACGCCAATACGGAACTGACGGCCCGGCTGCGGGCGACCGAGGCCGAGATCCGGCATCTGGCGGGGGCACGACTCCCGGACCTGACCCTGGCGCTGGCGCACCCGCATGTGCCCGTACGGGGGCTGTTGGACTCCCGGTTCTCCGGGTCGGAGACCGATCAGGCGCTCAGCGCCGTACTGGAGCAGATCGCCGAGGCGGTCACCAAGGAGCGGGAGCGGGTCGACGCCGCGGCGCAGTCCACGCTGCGGGGCGCGACCACCACCATCCAGGCACTGCTGTACCAGCTTCAGACCCAGCTGCAGGGTATGCAGCACCGTTACGACGACCCGACCGTCGCGCAGGATCTGCTGGCGGCGGACTTCCTCAACGAGCAGGCGCTGCGGCGTATCCAGGCCACCGGTGTGGTGTGCGGCGCCTGGCCCGGTCTGACCCGTGAGGACTCGTACCTGGCCGAGCTGGTCGTCGGCGCCACCTCCCGGCTGCGCGGCTATGAGCGCGTGCAGGTCACCAACCAGCTGCGCGACCCGATCGCCGTCGTCGCCCGCGCCGTCGAGCCGATCGCGATCACCGTCACCGAGCTGCTGGCCAACGCGCTGCACCACTCGCACCAGGAACTGCCCGTCAGCGTCACCCTCCAGCAGGGCAACCGCGGCGCCTCGGTCATCATCGACGACTACGGCGTCGGGATGCACGAGGAAGAGCTCAAGCATGCCGCGAAGCTGCTGTCCGGCGACGAGAACCTGCTGCTCACCCAGCTCGGCGACCCGCCGCGCTCCGGTTTCGCGGCGGCCGGCCAGCTGGTCCGGCAGTACGGCTACCGGGTGCACATCGAATCGTCTCCCTATGGAGGTGTGCGCGCGATCGTTTACATCCCGGGCGACCCCCTGCTCACCATCCTCGACGAGAGCCAACAGCCCATGTCCGTGATGGCTCCTGTTCCACACCGGTCCGGTGCACAGGACCGGGGAACGCTGCCGACCCGCAACCCGGGTCACTCGACGCTGTCCCAGACCCCGCCCCCCGCTCCCACGCCCGCGTCGCCCGTCGCGCCTCCCGCGCCCGTCGCGCCTCCCGCGCCCGCCACGCCTTCCGCGCCCGTCGCACCCGCGTCGTCCGTCGCGCCCCCGGCGCCGGACCCGGCGGACCTGCTCGACACCCGCTCCCCCGCCGCTGCCGGACCCTCCTACGGTGCGCATGCCGGGCCCGCTGGCGGTGACGAGTCCGCGCTCCCGCGGCGCCGCCGCCGTCAGCCGGTGTCCGAGCTCGACCAGAACGTCCCACGGAGCGAACCGCAGCCCGCGCGCAGCCCGGAGGAGACCGCCTCCCGCTGGGCCGCACTCCAGCAGGGCACCGAATCCGGCCGGGCCGCAGCACAACAGTCACAGCCCCCTCGCAGTACCGAAGGGAACCCCCAGTCATGAACACCCCCGCCCCCGCTCGCCGCCGTAGCATCGAGGACAAGTCCTGGGTGCTGGCGCCTCTTCTGGAGCTGCCGCATGTTATCCACGCAGCCGTTATCTCCGGCGACGGTTTCATCGAGGGTTCCTCGCCCGGCCTCAAGCGGGATGCCGCCGAGGGTGTGGCGGCCATGATGTCCGCGCTCCAGGGCGCCGGACGTGCGGTCACCGCGGCCTTCGCCGAGCAGCATGACGCCAAGCTGCGGCAGACCGTCATCGAGTCGGAGGAGGGCTGGGTCTTCGCGATCCCGGCCGGCGAGAACACCTGCCTGGCCGTCTTCGCGGCGCCGGAGGTCAACATGGGCGTCGTCGCGCACCATATGCAGATCCAGGTGTCGACGCTCGGCAGCAAGGTCATGAACAGCCCGGCGCGAGATCTGGGCAATTCCGCATGACCCCCCGCCAGAGCAACAGGCGCCTCGTACCGGCCTATCTGGCCACCAGCGGCCGCGCCCTCCCCAGCCGCAACACCCTGGACCGGCTCTCCCTGCTGCACAGCTCGGGGATGCCGGTCACCAGCGACGTACGTCCTGAAGAGCGCCGCATTCTGGAGCTGTTGCAGCCGGGGGCCTTGTCTCTGGCGGAGGTCGCCGCCCATCTTCACCTGCCTGTCAGCGTGGTGAAGGTGCTGGTGGCCGATCTCGTCGATGCCGGGCGGCTGTTCGCCCGTGTCCCCATTCCCGAAGCCGAGCAATTCGACCGGCAGATCCTGGAGAGGGTTCTCGATGGACTCCGCTCTCTCAAGTCCTAACACCGGCAGCATGTACCTGTCCGGCGCCGACCAGACACTCGTCAAGCTCCTGGTCGCGGGGCCGTTCGGAGTCGGCAAGACCACGCTCATCCGTACGCTGTCCGAAACCCCGCCGCTGCACACCGAAGAGGTCATGACGCAGACCGGCGCGGTCGTCGACGATCTGGCCGGGGTCCGGGACAAGACCACCACCACCGTCGCGATCGACTTCGGGCGGCTGACGCTGCCCGGTGACCTGGTGCTGTATCTCTTCGGCACACCTGGGCAGAAGCGCTTCCGTCCCCTGTGGGCGGACATCGCGCGCGGCGCGCTGGGCGCCCTCGTCCTCGCGGACACCCGCCGGCTGGCGGACTCCTTCGAGGTGATGGACATCGTGGAGGAGGCCGGACTGCGGTACGCCGTCGCGGTCAACGCCTTCCCGGATGCGCCGCACTACGAGGCCGATGCGCTGCGGGATGCGCTCGATCTGCACCCCGATACGCCGCTGGTGATGTGCGACGCCCGGGACCGGCACCAGTCCGTCGACGCGCTGATCGCGCTGGTCACGCATGTACTGGCGCACACGCCACAGGAAAGCCCGTAGCGCCGGTGATGCCGGTGATGCCGGTGACACCGATGCCACCGGTGACGCCGGCAGCCCCGGTAGCACCACGGAAATCCCGTCACGGCGCAGGAATATCGCCAGGGCACACATGACTCGTGGCTGCCCAGGAAAACCAGTAAAGGCCCGGCGGAACCAGAAACGGGCTTCTCGTCACCGGTGACCCCGGTGACCACCCAGGAGAACCCGACCCGTGACGTCCCGGCCCCCCGTAAAGACGTCCCCGTCCCAGGAGAACTCGTGACTTCCCCGCACCCTCCCGGTGCCACCCCGCCGCCGGGCTGCCCGGCGCACGCCCACGGCGGTACCGACGCCATGGGCCGGCAGCCCGCCCACCACCCGCTCGACGGGCCCGACCCCTACGCGCCCCTCAAGCTGTACGGGCCGGAGTTCGCCGCCGAGCCGAATCGTTTCTACGAACATCTGCGCCAGTACGGAGCGCTCGCGCCCGTCGAGATCGCCCCGGACGTGACCGCCATGCTGGTCATCGACTACCGGGCCGCGCTGGACCTGCTGAACGACACCGCCACCTGGTCCAAGGACTCCCGGGACTGGCAGAAGACCATTCCGGCCGACTCCCAGGTCGTCCCGATGCTGGGCTACCGGCCCAATGCGCTCTTCAACGACGGCGAGACGCACCGGCGCTACCGCCAGGTCATCTCCGACAGCTTCGAGCTCGTCGAGCCGCACATCCTGCGCACCAAGGTCAGGCACGCGGCGGACACCCTCATCCAGGCGTTCGGCGCCAACGGTGAGGTCGACCTCGTCAGCGAGTACGCCCGGCTGCTGCCGCTGATGATGTTCAACGACCTCTTCGGGATGCCCGACTCCTACAGCGAGCGGCTGATCTCGGCCATCAGCGGGCTGATGGACGCCGCGTCCCCCGAGGAGGCCCTCACCGCGGACGCCGCCTTCACGTCCTACATCATGGAACTGATCGCGGCGAAGAAGGCCCAGCGCGGGCCGGACCTGACCTCCTGGTTCCTGGACCACCCCAACGGGCTGGCCGACGAGGAAGTCATTCAGCAGATCGTGCTGACAATGGCCGCGGGCAACGAACCGCTCACCCACCTCATCGGCAACTCCCTCTCGCGGATGCTGTCCGACGACCGTTACTACAACACCCTCTCCGGCGGAGCCCTCACCGCGCAGGACGCCATCAACGAGGTGCTGTGGAACGACCCGCCGATGGCCAACTACTCCGCGCACTATCCGCGCCGTGATGTGTTCTTCCACGGCACCTGGGTGCGCCAGGGGCAGTTGGTGCTGGTCTCCTACGCGGCGGCCAACGGCCAGTTCGGTCAGACGACGCTCGATCAGACCCGTACGGGCGGCGGCTCCCATCTGGCGTGGGCCTCGGGACCGCACGCCTGCCCCGTCCAGCGACACGCCCTGGTGATCGCCACCACCGCCATCGAGCGGCTCACCGCCTGGCTCTCGGACATCGAACTCGCCGTGACACCGGACCAGTTGGAATGGCGTACCGGCGCATTCCAGCGCGCACTCGCAGCCCTTCCGGCCCGCTTCACCCCCATCACCCCCGATCAGGCAGGAGCTACCCCATGGGACAGCAGCCCGTCGTCATCGACCCGTCCGGAGCCGATATCCACGGAGAGGCAGCCCGCCTCCGCGAGCTAGGCTCCGCGGTCCTGATAGAGATACCCGCCGGCGTACAGGCCTGGGCCATCACCGATCACTCCCTTCTCAAGGACCTGCTGACCGACCACCGGGTCTCCAAGGACCCGCGCCAGCACTGGCCCGCCTGGCAGCGCGGCGAATACCACGACAGCTGGCTGCAGACCTGGGTCGGCGTCACCAATATGTTCACCGCGTACGGCGCCGACCACCGCCGGCTGCGCAAGCTGATCGCCCCGGCGTTCACCGCCCGCCGCACCGACGCGATGCTCCCGCGCGTCGAGCGGATCACCACCGGACTGCTGGACGGCCTCGCCGCCGCCCCGGCCGGCGATGTCGTCGACCTCCGCGGGGCCTTCTCCCACCCCCTCCCCATGCAGGTCATCTGCGAGTTGTTCGGCGTCCCGGACGGAGAGATGCGCATCGAGCTGTCCCGGCTCTCCGATGCGATCATGGATCCCACTCTCACCCCCGAACAGGCCGGTCAGACGGCCATCGATATCCATACGCTGCTGAGCAAGCTGGTCTCCATCAAGCGGGAGACCCCCGACGACGACCTGACCAGCGTTCTGGTCTCCGCGCGGGACGACGACGGCGAGCGGATGACCGAGCAGGAGCTCGTCGACACGCTCCTGCTCGTCATCGTCGCCGGACACGAGACGACCGTCGACCTGATCGGCAACGCGGTGCACGCCCTGCTGACGCACCCCGACCAGCTCGAGCTGGTCCGTACCGGCAAGGCCTCCTGGAACGACGTCATCGAGGAAACCCTCCGCTGGGACCCCAGCATCGCCAATCTCCCCCTGCGCTTCGCCGTCGAGGACATCGAGATCCCGGGCGGCCCCACCATCCGCAAGGGCGAGGCGATCATGCCGTCGTACGTGGCCGCCGGCCGCGACCCCGAGCAGCACGGCGCCAAGGCCGCCGAGTTCGACATCCAGCGCCCCGGCCAGGAACACCTCGCCTTCGGCCACGGCGTCCACCACTGCCTGGGCGCCCCCCTCGCCCGCATGGAGGCCCGTATCGCCCTGCCGGCCCTCTTCGACCGCTTCCCGGACCTGGAACTGGCCGTCCCGAGCGAGGACCTGGTCCCCATCGAGGGCTTCATCTCCGGCGGCTACCGGACCCTGCCGGTCAGGCTCACGTCCGCGACGGCATCGGCATCGGCATCCACGTCGGTGTCCGCTCCGGCCTCGGCCTGACAGATATCCCGTAGTTCATCGTCGCTACCCCCGTAGTTCGTTCCACACAGGTGAAACACCACGGCCGGCCGCTCGGTTGCATCGAGCGGCCGGCCGCTTTGCGCGCCCGCGGTCGGACCCCGTCGTCCCGCCCGTCGGCGCCCTGCACGTGCGTCCGCGCATCGAGAATCGCCGTATACGCATCCTCGGCGACACGGGACGGCACACCGTCGCCCGCCGCATGGGCGAGGAAGGACGCCGTGGCGCCCGCGTGCCGCAGTCGGCCCCCGTCGAGGACGGCTACGTCCGCGCCGCCGTCAGCAGCCGGTTCACCTCGGCCGGGCGGAGCGTCAGCGCGGCGCCGACGGTCGCCAGGACCTCGCGTTCGACGGGGGTGTAGGAGCCGTCGGCGAGGGCGATACGGGCGCCCTGGAGGAGGAGCGATTCGCGGCCGGCCGGGGCGAGGTGGGGGGCCAGGGGTTCCAGGGATTCATGGAGCTCTATGGCCAGCGCGGTGCCGCACGGGTCGAGGCCGGGATGGCTGCAGTTGCCGCCGGTCACCGCGTCGTAGGTGCCGGTCAGCCGCCCGGTGTCGGCGGCGAGCGCGGCGAGGAGGGTGATCAGCTGGTCCTCGGAGCAGTCGGCGAACCCGGAGGCGCGCACGGTGATGACGGCGGTGTCGCGTACGGCCTGGGAAGAGGTGCCGCCGGCGGCGAGGAGGGCGAGCGTCATGGTGTGGACGGCGTCCCGGAGCATCGCGGAGAGGCGGACGGTGGTGGGGTGATCGAGGGCGTCCAGGCCGAAGTGCCCGTGACAGGCGGAACATTCAAGAACGGGACCCGCGGCGCCGCGCGAGAGGAGGGGCACGCCGAGGACGGTGAGCCGGCGGCGGCCCGCCCGGCGGAGGTAGTTGCGGTCCCCGCCGCAGTCCGGACAGAAGAATTCCCCGTCGGCGACGGTACGCCAGGACGTGCGCACGCCCATCACACACATCTTGTGCATCACGTCAGCCCTCCGTCACCCTGCGGCCCCGTTGCCGTCATGGGACGTGATGTTAGCCACATCGTTGATGCGCCGTCAGTACCTCGTGCCGGACAACTGGCCGGATGGCACGGGGCCGGGAGCAGGTGGCGCACCCGGCCACCGGCGGCAACGCCTTCTGACAAGGATCGCGGTCTTGGCCGGAACGAGGGGGGTCCCGGCCCATCAGGTGGACAACGTACGGCGCCCCCGCCGCTCTGGTCGAGCAGCGGGGGCGCGGTAGGCAATCCCATCCGGGTCAGCGCGCCGCGCGGTTGACCGCCGAGACGACCGCCTTGATGGAGGCGCGGACGATGTTGGCGTCGATGCCGACGCCCCACAGCACCTTGTCGCCGATCGCGCACTCGATGTACGCGGCGGCCTGGGCGCCGGCGCCCTCGCTCATGGTGTGCTCGACGTAGTCCAGCAGGCGGACGTCCACGTCGACGGCGTGCAACGCATCGAAGAACGCCGCCAGCGGGCCGTTGCCGGTGCCGGTCAGCACCGTGTCGTCGCCGTCGACCACGGCCTCGACGGTCAGTGCGTCGGTGCCGTCGCTGGTGGACGAGGTCTGGGCGGAGCGCAGCGCGATCCGGCCCCAGGCGTTGTCCGGGGTGGGCAGGTACTCGTCCTGGAAGACGGACCAGATGGCGGCCGGGGTGACCTCGCCGCCCTCGGAGTCGGTCTTCTCCTGGATGATCCGGGAGAACTCGATCTGCATCCGGCGCGGCAGGTCCAGCTTGTGGTCGTTCTTCAGGACATAGGCGATACCGCCCTTGCCGGACTGCGAGTTGACGCGGATGACGGCCTCGTAGGAGCGGCCGACGTCCTTGGGGTCGATGGGCAGGTACGGGACCGCCCACTCGATGTCGTCGACGGTCTTGCCGACGGACGCCGCCTGGGCCTCCATCGCGTCGAAACCCTTCTTGATCGCGTCCTGGTGGGAGCCGGAGAAGGCGGTGTAGACCAGGTCGCCCGCGTAGGGGTGGCGCGGGTGGACCTCCATCTGGTTGCAGTACTCGGACGTCCGGCGGATCTCGTCGATCTGGGAGAAGTCAATCTGCGGGTCGACGCCCTGGCTGAAGAGGTTCATGCCCAGGGTGACCAGGTCGACGTTGCCGGTGCGCTCGCCCTGGCCGAACAGGCAGCCCTCGATACGGTCCGCGCCGGCCATGATCGCCAGCTCGGCCGCGGCCACCGCCGTACCGCGGTCGTTGTGCGGGTGGACCGACAGGCACACGTGCTCTCGGCGCGACAGGTTGCGCGACATCCACTCGAAGCGGTCGGCGTGCGTGGAGGGCGTGGAGCGCTCGACGGTGGCGGGCAGGTTCAGGATGATCTCGCGGCCGTCCTCCGGCTGCCAGACGTCCATCACGCCCTCACAGACCTCCAGCGCGAAGTCCAGCTCGGTGTCGGTGAAGATCTCCGGGCTGTACTGGTAGCCGAAGGCGGTCTCGTCGCCCAGCAGCTTGTCGGCGTACTCCATCACCAGGCGCGTGCCGTCCACGGCGATCTGCTTGACCTGGTCCTTCGAGCCGCGGAAGACGACCCGGCGGAAGACCGGCGCGGTGGCGTTGTACAGGTGCACGGTGGCGCGGTGGGCGCCGCGCAGCGACTCGACGGTGCGCTCGATCAGCTCTTCGCGGGCCTGGGTGAGGACGGAGATCGTCACGTCCTCGGGGATCGCGCCCTCTTCGATGATGGAGCGGACGAAGTCGAAGTCCGTCTGCCCGGACGAGGGGAAGCCGACCTCGATCTCCTTGTAGCCCATGCGTACCAGGAGGTCGAACATCTCCCGCTTACGGGCCGGCGACATCGGGTCGATCAGCGCCTGGTTGCCGTCACGCAGGTCCGTCGACAGCCAGCGCGGGGCGACGGTGATGCGGTTGTCCGGCCAGGTGCGGTCGGGGATCTCGACGGCCTCGTAGCGGCCGTACTTGTGGATCGGCATCCCGGAAGGGCGCTGCCGCTGCGTCGCAGCCGTGATGGGGGTACGGCGACCGACGGCGTTCTCGGCGGGGCTCGACGGATTCGTCATGGTGCGTAGGGCTCCTCGTGTGTCCACTAAGGATGGGTGTCCCCCTGCTCCTTAAGAGCTTGGGGGAGGCCGACGGCGAAATTCCGCAACACCGAACTCCGCGGGGAGGGGGTCGGCCTACGACTACAGGCCCTCGCCGCGGCAGCTAAGGAGAAGCAGCCCGAAACGCATGATGCTCAGCAGCGTATCCGAGGCCCCGGCGATCGGTCGTCGCGTATCAGTATGCGGGACTCGGAGGACGTAACGGCATAACTGCGACGAACCACACGTTTTCGGGAATCTTGGCGGCTGGCAGTGACAACCGGGTTACAGGGTGCCACCTTTTTGTTCATGGACCTCACTCACATGGACCTCACCGAGACGGCCGCCACCCCGGTGTTCTGCACCATCGTCCCGCCGCACATCCTCCGTAATCTCGCCGCGGCACACGAACACGCCCGCCGCACCCTGGAGCACGACGACGCCCACCGCTCCCGGCGCCGCGGCGTCGCCGCCCGCGGCCTGACCCCCGGCGAGCCCGGCGCCGGCGCCGACAAGCCGAACCGCACCATCTGCGACGCCAAGCACCACGAGACCCTGCCCGGCACCAAGGTGCACACGGAGTCCGACGGCCCCTCCCCGGACATCTCCGTCAACCGCGCGCACGCCGGCCTCGGCGCCACCTTCGACCTCTTCCTGAAGGTCTACGGCCGCAAGTCCATCGACGGCGCCGGCCTGCCGCTGGACGCCACCGTCCACTACGGCGAGAAGTACGACAACGCCTTCTGGGACGGCGAGCGGATGGTCTTCGGCGACGGCGACAACGATCTGTTCGTGGACTTCACCATCGCCGTCGACGTCATCGGCCATGAGCTCACCCACGGCGTCACCCAGTACACCGCCAATCTCGACTACCAGGGCCAGTCCGGGGCGCTCAACGAATCCGTCTCGGACGTCTTCGGCTCCCTGATCAAGCAGTACGCGCTCGGCCAGAGCGCCGAGGAGGCCGACTGGCTGATCGGCTCCGGGCTGCTGGGCCCGGGCATCGACAACGGCACGGCGCTGCGCTCCATGAAGGAGCCGGGGACCGCGTACGACGACGATGTGCTGGGCAAGGACCCGCAGCCCGCGACGATGGCGGGCTATGTGGACACGACCGACGACAACGGCGGCGTACACATCAACTCCGGCATCCCCAACCACGCCTTCTACCTGGCCGCCACCGCGCTCGGCGGCAATGCCTGGGAGAGGGCGGGGCAGGTCTGGTACGACGTGCTGACCGGCGGCGAGCTCGCCAAGGACGCCCAGTTCGCCGACTTCGCCCAGCTCACCATCGCCGCCGCGCAGGCCCGGTTCGGCGCCGGCGCGGAGCACGATGCCCTGGTCAAGGCGTGGACCCAGGTCGGGGTGACCGCCAAGCAGGGCAAGTAGCGGACCGGGAGCACTCCCCCGCGCCCTACGGGGTAGGAGCCCACCATGCGTATTGAGATCCGGCGCACCGGTGGTTTCGCGGGCATCGAGCGCCGCGCCGAGGTCGACACCTCGGGGCGGCCCGATGCCGGCGACTGGCACACCCTGGCCGAAGAGTCCCTGGCCGCCGCCCACGACACGCCCCCCGTCGGGGTGCCGGACGGCTTCAGCTATCAGCTCACCGTCGACGGGCGGACGGTGTACTGCGCCGATCCCCGGCTGACCGACGAGCAGAAGAAGCTGATCACGCGGGTGATGAAGGAGGGGGCGTAGCCGGTCCCCGTGGGCCCCGGCGGCCGGCCCCCGCTGCCCGATCACGCACCGCCGCGTGATCACACACCACCACCCGATCGCGCACAACCGCGGGGCCCGGCAGGCCCCTTGACTCTGTTACCGGCGGTAAACGAAGATCCGGCGCATGACAACCGAGCCGGCGTCGTCACCCCTCCCCCGCTTCCCCCGCGACTTCCTGTGGGGCGTGTCGACCTCGGCCGCGCAGATCGAGGGCGCGGTGGACGAGGGCGGGCGGGGGCGGTCCGCCTGGGACGAGTTCACGGCCCGGGCCGGGCGGATCAAGGACGGGTCCGATGCCCGGGTCACCACGGACCACTACCACCGCTATCGCGAGGACGTCGCGCTGCTGCAGGAGCTCGGCGTCGGCGCGTACCGCTTCTCGGTCGCCTGGCCGCGGGTGGTGCCCGACGGGAGCGGGCGGGTCAACGGTGCCGGGCTGGAGTTCTACGACCAGCTGGTGGACGCGCTCCTTGCGGCCGGCGTCACGCCCGTACCGACGCTGTTCCACTGGGACACCCCGCAGGCCCTGGAAGCGGGCGGCGGCTGGCTTCTGCGGGAGACCGCCGAGCACTTCGCGGCGTACGCGGATGCGGTGGCGGCGCGGCTCGGGGACCGGGTGGAGCGGTGGATCACGCTCAATGAGCCCGCCGAACTGACCCTGCTGGGCTACGGGCTGGGGCAGCACGCCCCCGGGCGCACGCTGCTCTTCGACGCGCTGCCCGCCGCCCATCACCAGCTCCTCGGCCATGGCCTCGCCGTCCAGGCCCTGCGCGCCCGCGGCGCCACCAGCATCGGCATCGCCAACTCGCACGGCCCCACCTGGGCGGCGTCGGAATCCGCGGCCGACACCGAGGCCGCCGACTTCTACGACCTCCTGCTCAACCGGCTGTTCGCGGACCCGATCCTGCTCGGCCGCTATCCGGACGAGGGCCTCGCGGCGATGCTGCCGGGCCCGGTCGCCGACGACCTGAAGATCATCTCCCAGCCGCTGGACTGGTACGGGATCAACTACTACCAGCCGACGCTGGTGGGCGCCCCGGTGGCGGACCCGGCCGGCCCCGCCGACTTCGCGGGGATCGCGCTGCCCCCCGAACTCCCCTTCTCCCCGCGGGAGATCGAGGGCTACCCGCAAACGGACTTCGGCTGGCCCGTGGTCCCCCATGCCCTCACCGAACTGCTCGGCTCCTTCCGCGAGCGCTACGGCGCGAGCCTGCCACCGGTCATGATCACCGAGAACGGATGCTCCTACGAGGGCATCGAGGACACCGACCGGATCGCCTTCCTGGACGGACATCTGCGGGCGCTGCACGACGCGATGGACGCCGGGGCCGATGTCCGCGGCTATTTCGTCTGGTCGCTGATGGACAACTTCGAGTGGGCGGAGGGGTACGCCCGCCGGTTCGGGCTCGTCCACATCGACTACGCGACGCTGGCCCGTACCCCCAAGGCCTCGTTCCACTGGCTGCGGGACGCGCTGCGGCACCAGGCCCAGGGGTGAGCGCTGCCGCGGCGCGCCCGCCGGCCTCCTCGCCGGTGTCGGCATCGGCGGAGCCGGCCGAGCGGGTCGGCCGCGGCTGGACAGCCTCCCTCTCGCTGGCGAACGGCGCGATCTGGGTCGGCTGGTACGGCCCGATCCAGATCCTGCTCGCTCTCCAGGCCGCCGAACTCGCGCCGCCCGGCACGTCCAAGGAATCCGTGCTGGCCTGGGTGACCGGCCTGGGCGCCGCGGTCTCCCTGCTCTCCAACCCGCTGTTCGGTGCCCTCTCGGACCGTACGACCTCGCGGTACGGGCGCCGTACGCCCTGGATCCTGGCCGGTGTGCTGGGCGGGGCGGCGGCACTGGCGCTGCTGGCGGGAGCCCGTACGGTCCCCGTGATGGCGGTCGGCTGGTGCCTGGTCCAGCTCACCCTCAACGCGGCGTTCGCGGCCGTCACCGCGGCCGTCCCGGACCGGGTCCCGCGCCTCCAGCGCGGCGCGGTGGGCGGCTGGCTGGGCGCGGCCCAGGTGCTCGGCGTCGTCGTCGGCGCGGGCCTGGCCACCGTCGCCGGCGGCATCACCGCGGGCTATCTGGCCTGCGCCGCCTTCACCCTCCTGGGCACCCTCCCCCACCCGCTCCTCCACCGGGATCCGGTGCTGCCGGCCGCCGCCCGCCCGCCGCTGACCTGGCGCGCCTTCCTCGCGGGCTTCTGGCTCAGCCCCCGCCGCCACCCCGACCTCGGCTGGGCCTGGCTGACCCGCTTCCTGATCAACCTCGGCAATGCGCTGGCGCTGCTCTATCTCCTGTACTACCTGCGGGATGCGCTGCACCACCCGGACCCGGACGGCGGTGTGCTGATCCTGACGGCGGTCAATGGCGTGACCCTGCTGGCCACCGTGGTCGTCGGCGGCATCTGGTCGGACCGGGCGGGCCGACGGCAGCCGTTCGTCCTGTGGGCGGGGGTGATCATGGCGGCGGCCACCCTGCTGCTCGGCACCTGGCAGACCTGGACCGGCGCGCTGTGCGCCGCCGCGCTGCTCGGCATCGGCTTCGGCGTCTTCACCTCCGTCGACTTCGCCCTGATGACGGACGTCCTCCCGGCCGCCGCCCACCGCGGCAAGGACCTCGGCCTGATCAACATCGCCAACTCACTGCCCCAGGTGGCCGCTCCGGCACTGGCCGCGCCGATCGTGAACCATCTCGGCGGCTATCGCGTCCTGTACATGGTGGCGGCGGCGATCGGGCTGGTGGGGGCGCTGTTGGTACGGCGTATCCGGGGTGTGGCGTAGGGGTTGTGCGGCGCGGACGGGCTGCCGGAAAGCAGCTTCCCGGCGCAGTCGAATGACATGAGCATGCCCTCTCCGCCGGTACGATCTTGAAGCTTCGGCATCGCCCCACCATGGGGCCACTCATGCGAAATCGCCTGCACAGAAACGGAGTTGGAGATCTTTTCCGTACGCCATATGGCCACCACCGCCGCGCTGGTTTCCGCGGCATTGCTCCTGACCGCCTGCAACGCGGACGAGAAGAAGGATTCCGCGAGCGGCAAGGACACCCCGGCGAGCGCCACCGCCACGCCGGGTGACGGCAAGAAGAAGGAGAACGACGGCACGAGCGGCGGCAGCGGCACCACAGCCCCTCCGAGCGCGCAGCCGTCGTCGCCCAGCCAGGACAACGACGGCGACGGCAATCCTCCGGCCAACAACTGCCCGCGGATATCCCCGGGTGCCAAGCTCATCAAGGTCGACAGCATCACAGGCGCGGACAACAACCTCACCGCCACTGATGCCGCAAGGCGGTGCATCGACCGTCCGGGGACGAGCGGAGCTCCCCTGTACCCCGTGGGCCAATCGAAGACGTACTCCTCCATTGTCAACGCCTCCATCACCTTCATCGATGACAAGCGCGGGCACAGGAATGAGCAGCCTGCGAAGAGCCAAACCGCCGTCTCACACGTCAAGACCTGCGCAGAGCCGGAAGGTGATGGGCAGCACCAGAGCGCGGAAGAGTCCGGAGAATACTGCGACGGCGGGAACTTCTACGAAGTGAAGGTCCAAAATGGTCAGATCGTGCACATGGAGGAAGTTTACGAATAGTTGAAACAGAGACCGCGAACAGTCCCGTTCTCCGGACGGTTCCGCTCTCCGGACAGCTCAGCTCTCCGGATCACTCTGTTCTCGAGATGTTGAGGTCACCTGCTGGGCCGGGCGGAGGCGGTTCAGCAGGACCACAACAGAGCGCAATAGGCCATAAAGCCCGAAAAGACTCTAGAACCCGAGCTTGCGCAGCTGCTTGGGATCCCGCTGCCAGTCCTTGGCGACCTTGACGTGGAGGTCGAGGAAGACGGGCGTACCGAGCAGCGCCTCGATGTGCTTGCGGGACTTCACCCCGACCTCCTTCAGGCGCTTGCCCTTGGGGCCGATGATGATGCCCTTCTGGCTGGGGCGCTCGATATAGACATTCGCGTGGATGTCGAGGAGGGGCCTGTCGGCCGGGCGGTCCTCGCGGGGCAGCATTTCCTCCACCACGACGGCGATGGAGTGCGGGAGCTCGTCCCGTACGCCCTCCAGCGCGGCCTCGCGGATCAGCTCGGCGACCATGACCTGCTCGGGCTCGTCGGTGAGGTCGCCCTCCGGGTAGAGCGCCGGGCTCTCCGGGAGGAGAGGGACGAGGAGATCGGCGAGGAGCGAGACCTGCTTGTCGCCGACGGCCGAGACCGGGATGATCTCGGCCCATTCGATGCCCAGCTCCTTGCCGAGCTGGTCGATGGCGATCAGCTGGGTGGCCAGGGCCTTGGAGTCGACCAGGTCGGTCTTGGTGACGATGGCGACCTTGGGGGTCTTCTTGATCCCGGCCAGCTCGGTGGCGATATAGCGGTCGCCGGGGCCGAGCTTCTGGTCGGCGGGCAGGCAGAAGCCGATGACGTCGACCTCGGCCCAGGTGGTCCGTACGACGTCGTTGAGGCGCTCACCGAGCAGGGTGCGCGGCTTGTGCAGGCCGGGGGTGTCCACAAGGACCAGCTGGGCCTCGGGGCGGTGCACAATGCCGCGCACGGTGTGGCGGGTGGTCTGCGGCCGGTTGGAGGTGATGGCCACCTTCGTACCGACAAGAGCGTTCGTGAGGGTGGACTTGCCCGCGTTCGGGCGGCCGACGAAGCAGGCAAAGCCGGCGCGGTGCGGGACGGAGGAGTCTGTACGGACGCTCATGGCGCCCATTCTCCCTGATCGCCGGGGCCACGCCGACCATCGCGGGGGGTCAGGCCCCGGGCCCGCCCGCGGGGACACTGCTGCGCAGGGCGCCGTCGGGGCCCGCCACCAGCACCGGCGTCCCGGGCCCGCCGAGGTCCCGGACGGCCGCACGGTCCGCGTCGGCGGCCTGCTCGGCCTCGGTGACCACGGCCGCGGCCTCCAGGGACGTGGCACCGCTGGCCACGGCCATCGCCACGGCCGTCTGCAGCGCGCTCAGCCGCAGCGAGTCCAGGGCGACGGTCCCGGCGACATAGGTACGGCCGGTCTCGTCCCGTACGGCGGCCCCCTCGGGCACACCGTTACGGGCCCGCGCCGAGCGCGCGAGCGTGATGATCTTGCGGTCTTCGGGGTCCAGCGGTGCGGAGTCGGTCATGGGGCCGAGCATATGCGGGGCGGCCCGACGCCCCGCTGTCAGCCCGCCACCGAATACATGTGGCCGCGGCGGCCCTCCGGCGAGGTGAGCCACTCCATCTTGGCCGCGGTGTCCGAGTCGGGGAGCGGGTTGTGCATCGCGATGGACAGGTCGGGCCGGGCCGGCACCCGCAGTTTGGTGCTCTCGAAGTGGAGCGTGCCGACGAGCGGGTGCTCCAGTTCCTTGTGGATCTGGCCGCTGTCCTCGATGTCGCGCAGTGCCCACAGCCGTACGAAGTCCTCGCTGACCGACGACAGTTCGTCCACCAGCGCCTCGAAGCCCTCGTCGCCGGGACGCTGCGCGTACGCCGCGCGGAACTGGGCGACGACCACCGGGGCGTTGCGTTCCCAGCTCAGGGCGCGAGCACGGTAGACGGAGTCGGTAAAGAAGGCGATCAGGCAGTTGGACGAGACGCCGGGGCGGCCGTGCCGCAGGACCAGCTTCGCCGCTTCGTTGAAGGCGATGCTGTTCCAGTACACATCCATGATGTGCGCGGGGAAGGGCATCCAGCCGTCGATCAGCCGCTGCAGCCCGTCGCGGAGATGGTCCGCACCGTATTCGGCGCGCGGCAGTGGCGGGTTGAGGCCCGCCAGGACGTACAGATGGCGCAGTTCGGCGTCGCGCAGCCGGAGCACCCGCCCCACCGCATCCAGCACCTGCGGCGAGACGCTGATGTCCCGCCCCTGCTCCAGCCACTGGTACCAGGAGGCGCCGACGCCGGCGAGGACGGCGACCTCCTCGCGGCGCAGTCCGGGCGTACGGCGGCGGCCGCCGGCCGGCAGCCCCGCCTCGGCGGGGCTGACCCGCGCCCGGCGGCTCATCAGGAAGTCGCGCAGCTCCTGGCGGCGGCGCGAGGAGTCCTGGGCGGCGGAGTTCGAGGCCACGTGGCTCCCCCTTGTCTGCGTGGCTGGTGGTGCGGACACCACGATAAGTTGCCGCTCCCCATGGCGCCTTCCGCGGCCGCAGGCTCCTTGCATGTCAGTTACCGATACCCCGGCCGCCGCCGCTGCGCGGACGGCCGCCGCCCCCGGTGCGGCGCGGATGACCACCCGCGCCAAGCTCATCCTGCTGCTCCTGTGCGCGGCGCAGTTCATCGTCGCGCTCGACTTCTCCATCCTGAATGTGGCGCTGCCCGTCCTCGGCAAGGACCTCGGTATGGGGCAGGCCGATCTGCAATGGGCGGTCACCGCCTTCGCGCTGCCGTCGGGCGGCTTTCTGCTGCTGTTCGGACGGATCGCCGACCTCTTCGGGCGGCGTCGGCTGTTCCTGACCGGGCTCGCGCTGTTCACGGGGGCCTCGGTGCTGGCCGCGCTGGCCTGGGAGCCGGCCGTGCTGCTGGCCGGGCGCGCCCTTCAGGGTGTGGGGGCGGCGGTCATCGTGCCGACCGGGATGTCCCTGCTGACCACCACCTTCGCCGAGGGGCCGCAGCGGGAGCGGGCGCTGGGCATCAGCGGCACACTGCTCTCGATGGGCTTCACCGTCGGCATGGTGCTCGGCGGTGTGATGACGGACGTACTGGGCTGGCGCTCGACAATGGGTGTGCCGGCGGTGGCCGGAGCGGGCGTACTGGCCGCGGCGCCGCTGCTGTTGAGCGAATCCCGGCCCCCCTTCCGTCCCCGGATCGACGTCCCCGGAGCGGTCACCGTCACCGGCGGTCTGCTGTCCGTGATCTACGCCCTGTCCACCGCCGCCGAGGAGGGCTTCGGCCGGCCGGGCGTGGTGGCGGCGCTGGTCGTGGGGCTGGTGCTGCTGGCCCTGTTCGTCGTCGTCGAATCGCGGGCCGCCCAGCCGCTGGTGTCGCTGCCGATGCTGCGCCGCCGCAGCGTCGCCTGGGGCAACCTGGCGGGGCTGATCACCTTCTCGATGATGAGCACCGTCGTCTTCCTGCTCACGCTGTATCTGCAGGAGGTGCTGCGGCTGTCCGCCTCCCGGACCGGGCTGGTCTTCGGCGTGCAGGGCGTGTTCTCGGCGGCCTCCGGCATCGTCGCGCCGAAGGTCATCGGGCGGCTCGGCGCCCGTAACACCCTGGTGGCCGGGCTGGCGTTGCAGGCCGCCTTCACCGCCGCGCTGCTGGGGCTGGGGCGGGACGCGGGCCCCGGGATGTGGCTGGCCCTGGTCGCGGTGACGCTCGGCAGCGTCTTCCACCTGTGGGTGATCGTGTCGTACGGCGTGATCGCCACCTCCGGTGTGCCGAACGCCGAACAGGGCCTGGCGACGGGCCTGGTCACCAGCTCGCAGCAGGTGGGGATCACCCTCGGCATTCCCCTGCTGAGCGCGGTCGCCGCGGCACACAGCGCCGCGCTGCGCGCGGACGGCGACGGCTTCGCGGACGCCACCCTCGGCGGCATCAAGCCGGCACTCGGCGTGGACGCGGCCGTGGTGGCAGTGGTTGCGGTACTGGTCGCCACCGGGTTGCGGAGGGCCCGTACGCCAGCGCGCGGATAGGGCGCGTCGGGCCATGTCCGCCGGACGGGCCCCGAGCCGGATGAGGCTGAAGACGGCGGTTGCCCCGCTCCCCTGCGCCGGGGCAACCGCTCTTCAGCAGGCAGCGGCCGTCATACGGCGCTGCTGCAGTCCACAACGAGGGAGGGGCCGGTGCCCTTGCCGGAATCCTCGTCGGCCGGTTTGCCGTCGACCAGCATTTCGCACCCCACCTCCCCCTTTTTGGCGGCGTCCAGCGGCGCAATGGCAACGGCCGGATAGCGGCCCTTTTCCACCCGCACGGTCGCGGACCACGGCGCCTTGACCTTCTTGAATTCCACGGTGTGGCCACCGGAACCCTTGGTGCCGGTCATGGCGATATTCAGCGACAGATTCGACGTCACCGTGAACTTCACGGAAACTTTCCCCGCACCGCTCCCCGGGGCGCCGCCCTTGCCCTCCGAGCTGCCGGAACAGCCCGCCAGCAGGGTTACCACGGCGACCATACCCACCGTGGCCCTGCTCGCACGCATTCCTTGCCACGTCCCTCTCCCACAGAGCGGTCGGCGCGTTATCGGCGACCTCCCGAGCGATCTTTCCATGGCCGTCATGACGGAATCTAGCTTCCCGAAACATGGAATGCAGAAAAGTTGTGGTGCACTCGGGATCAGTACGAGGGAAAGGGAAAACGGCCGCTTTGCGGGGAGGGTACGCCGCCGCAGGGCAGGAGCGGGATCAGTTCCCGGAGCGCTGTGCGCCGGCGCCGCTGCCGGCCTCCTGGCGGATCGGCTCGCACAGCACCGTAATGATCTTGTTGCGGCGGCCGGCCGGGGATTCCGCGGTCAGCCGCAGCGCCTTGAGCCCCGGGTCGTAGGCGTCGTCGGAGAGATCGACCTCGGCCGTGGCACCCGCGATCGGCACCCGCCCCAGGAGCTTGGCGAGCAGCCCGCCGACCGTCTCGACGTCCTCGTCGTCCAGCTCGGCCAGGCCGTAGAGCTCGCCGAGCGCGCCGATGTCGAGGCGGGCGGTGACGCGGTAGCGGCCGTCGCGGAGGTCCTGGACGGGCGGCAGCTCGCGGTCGTACTCGTCGGTGATCTCGCCGACGATCTCCTCCAGGATGTCCTCGATGGTGACGATGCCGGCCGTGCCGCCGTACTCGTCGATCACCACCGCGACGTGATTGCGGTCCTGCTGCATCTCCCGCAGCAGATCACCGGCGTTCTTCGTGTCGGGCACGAACACCGCCGGCCGCATCGCCGACGACACCAGCTCGGTCTCCGCGTCCCGGCTGATGTGCACCTTGCGGGCCAGGTCCTTGAGGTAGACGACGCCGACCACATCGTCCTCGTTCTCGCCGGTCACCGGGATACGGGAGAAACCGGAACGCAGCGCGAGGGTCAGCGCCTGGCGGATGGTCTTGAAGCGCTCGACGGACACCAGGTCCGTACGCGGCACCATCACCTCGCGGACGAGGGTGTCGCCGAGCTGGAAGACGGAGTGCACCATCCGGCGCTCCTCGTCCTCGATCAGCGACTCCTTCTCGGCCAGGTCCACCAGGGAGCGCAGCTCGGCCTCGGAGGCGAACGGACCCTTGCGGAAGCCCTTGCCGGGAGTGAGGGCGTTGCCGATGAGGATCAGGAGCTGCGGGATGGGGCCCATGATGCGGGCCAGCGGGAGGAGGACGTAGGCGGCGGCGGTCGCGGTGTTCAGCGGGTGCTGGCGGCCGATGGTGCGTGGTGAGACGCCGACGGCGACATAGGAGACCAGCACCATCACGGCGATGGCGACGCTCAGGGCCTGCCAGGTCTTGTCGAAGGACCGCAGGCAGGCGTACGTGACGAGGACGCCCGCGGCCATCTCGCAGCCGACCCGCACCAGCAGCGCGACATTCAGATAGCGGGTGGGGTCGGCGGCGACGGCGGCGAGCTTGGCGCTGCCACGGCGGCCGGAACGGACGGCCTCCTCGGCGCGGAAGCTCGTCGTACGGGCGAGGCCCGCCTCGGCGCAGGCGGCGAGCCAGGCGATCACAACGAGCAGGACCGCGACCGCGATCAGCTGGGTGGTCATGGGGGCGCCCGGTCAGGACACGGTGGGGGCCGGCGAGGGACCGGTCAGGCCCCGCTCGGCCCGCCAGCCGTCGATGATCGCCGCCTGCAGGCCGAACATCTCGGCCTTCTCGTCCGGCTCCTCGTGGTCGTAGCCGAGGAGGTGCAGCACGCCGTGGACGGTGAGCAGCTGGAGCTCCTCGTTCATGGAATGCCCCGTCGCGGCCTCCTCGCCCTGCTTCTTGGCGACCTCGGGGCACAGCACGATGTCACCGAGGAGCCCCTGCGGGGGCTCCTCGTCGTCCTTGGCCGGCGGACGCAGCTCGTCCATCGGGAAGGACATGACATCGGTCGGACCCGGCAGGTCCATCCACTGGATGTGGAGCTGTTCCATGGCCTCGGCGTCCACGACGATGACGGACAGCTCGGACAGCGGGTGGATACGCATCCGGGCAATGGCAAAGCGGGCCACGTCCAGGACGGCCTGCTCGTCGATGTCCCATCCGGACTCGTTGTTGACGTCGATCGACATGGGGAGGTTTCGTCTCGCTTCTCGGTCTGGCGTGCCCGCGAGGTGGCCTACTGGCTGCCGTTGCGGCTGTCGTACTTCTCGTATGCGTCGACGATACGGCCCACCAGCTTGTGCCGGACCACGTCCTTGCTGGTGAGGAGGGAGAAATGGACGTCCTCGACGCCGTCCAGGATCTCCCGCACCTGGCGCAGACCACTCTTGCCGCCCGGCAGGTCGACCTGGGTGACGTCACCGGTGATGACGATCTTGGACTCGAAGCCGAGGCGGGTGAGGAACATCTTCATCTGCTCGGGGT
Source organism: Streptomyces sp. NPDC048483 (assembly GCF_040651455.1). NCBI lineage: Bacteria > Bacillati > Actinomycetota > Actinomycetes > Kitasatosporales > Streptomycetaceae > Streptomyces > Streptomyces sp. NPDC048483. The sequence continues at coordinate 9,837 of NZ_JBEZJZ010000008.1, read as the reverse complement.
TGGTGTTCTGCGCCTCGTCGAGAATGATGAAGGCGTCATTGAGGGTGCGGCCCCGCATGTATGCCAGCGGCGCCACCTCGATCGTCCCCGCCGCCATCAGCCGCGGGATCGAATCCGGGTCGAGCATGTCGTGCAGGGCGTCGTAGAGCGGGCGCAGATACGGGTCGATCTTCTCGTAGAGGGTGCCGGGCAGGAAGCCCAGGCGCTCGCCGGCCTCGACGGCGGGGCGGGTCAGGATGATGCGGTTGACCTGCTTGGCCTGGAGCGCCTGGACGGCCTTGGCCATGGCCAGGTACGTCTTGCCGGTGCCGGCCGGGCCGATGCCGAAGACGACGGTGTGGTTGTCGATGGCGTCGACGTAGCGCTTCTGGTTGAGGGTCTTGGGGCGGATCGTGCGGCCCCGGTTGGAGAGGATGTTCTGGGTGAGTACCTCGGCAGGGGTCTCGCCTATCGCGCCCCCACCGTCCTCCGCCGCGCGCAGCATGGCGATGGAGCGTTCCACTGCGTCCTCCGTCATCGGTTGTCCGGTGCGGAGCACCAGCATCATCTCGTCGAACAGGCGCTGGACGAGGGCGACTTCATGAGCGTCCCCGACGGCGCTGACTTCGTTGCCCCGGACATGGATGTCGGTCGCCGGGAAGGCCTTTTCGATCACCCGCAGCAGCGAGTCCCCGGATCCCAGCACCGTCACCATCGGGTGCTTGGCGGGAACGGTGAACTGGGCGCTCGCCTGCGGTTGCATGGGTGTCTGCGTCATGGGCCGGCTCGGTAGCCTGCTCAACCCCCATCCTTTGCTCTTCGGAGGCGCCTGCGCTCGCGAAAAGGCGCCCGCGGCCTGACCTCTCCTTGGGATACAAGAGTACGACGGGGCACTGACAAGGCCGAAGGCTTTTCGCGGCGGGAAAGGGAGGGGCCCCCGCCGCCGCTCAGGCCGGGCGGCGGAAGCCGATCGTCGGGACGGCGCGGGCCAGCGGTGCCGGCCGGTAGGCAGCGGGCAGCACATCGTCCAGGAACCCGTACCGGCGGCGCAGCGCGGCCGGGGCCTCACCCATCCGCGCCCCCTGCCACCAGGCCGCGATCTCGGCCCAGCCGGGCGCGGAGAGCGAGCCGCCGAATTCCTGCACCGACAGGGCGGCACTCAGGCCCGCGAAGGCCAGCCGGTCGGCGAGCGGCCAGTCGGCGAGGGTGCCGGTGACGAACCCGGCGACGAAGACGTCCCCGGCGCCGGTGGGGTCCAGCGCCTCGACGGCGATGGCGGGCACCTCGGCGCTCTCGCCGGTCCGCCCGTCCGCGGCGCAGGCGCCCTCGGCGCCCATGGTGACCACCGCGAGCGGGACGCGTTCGGCCAGCTTGCGGGCGGCCGCGCGCGGGCAGTCGGTGCGGGTGTAGCGCATCGCCTCCTCGGCGTTGGGCAGGAAGGCCTCGCAGTGTTCGAGGTCGGCGAGGTCGGCCGGGTCCCAGCGGCCGCTGTCGTCCCAGCCCACATCCGCGAAGATCCGGCTGCCGCGGCCGGCCGCGCAGCCCAGCCAGCCCTCCCGGCGGCCGGGCACCAGCGAGGCGACGCAGGCGCGGGAGGGCGGCGGGCAGCCCGGCGCATGCGCCCCGTCGAAGGCGGACTCGGGCGGCGGCGCCTCGTGGCCGTGCGAGACCATCGTGCGCTCGCCCTCGTACGCCATGGAGACCGTCACCGGGGAGTGCCAGCCGGGAACCGTACGTGACATCGTCAGGTCGATGCCCTCGCCCCTCTCGAGCGCCTCCCAGCAGTACTCGCCGTACATGTCGTCGCCGAATGCGGCGGCCAGAGAGGTGCGCAGCCCGAGCCGGGCCAGCGCCGTGGCCATATTGGCGACGCCTCCCGGGCTGGAGCCCATGCCGCGGGCCCAGGACTCGGTGCCGCGGACCGGCGCGGAATCCAGGCCGGTGAAGATGATGTCCAGGAAGACCGTGCCGGTCAGATAGACGTCGGTGGGCGGATCGTCCGCGCGGCGCACCTCGGCCAGCGGGTCGAGGGCCGTCGGCACGGCGGCCGGGCCCGCAGCAGGCGGTTGGACATCGCGTCGGCCACTGCTCACCGCGCTCGCCCCTCTCCTATCGGCACGTGCCGCCAGTCTGCCCGATGCTGCGGTACGTTCCGCCTCATGAGGCTCACGATTCTCGGCGGTGGCGGTTTCCGGGTGCCCCTGGTGTACCGCGCGCTGCTGGACGACCCGGCGCGCTCCGTCTCCGAAGTGACCCTGTACGACACCGACGCGCGCCGGGTGGCGGTGATCGCCGACGTGCTGGCGCGGCTGGCGCAGGGCCGTCCCGATCCGGTGACCGTACGCGTCGCCCAGGACCTGGACAAGGCCCTGACCGGCGCCGACTTCATCTTCTCCGCGATCCGGGTGGGCGGTACGGCGGGCCGGGTACGCGATGAGCGCATCCCTCTGGCCGAGGGGGTGCTGGGGCAGGAGACGGTCGGCGCGGGCGGCGTCCTGTACGGCCTGCGCACCATCCCGGTGGCGCTGCATCTCGCCGAACGGGTCGCCGCCCTCGCCCCCCAAGCCTGGGTCATCAACTTCACCAACCCGGCGGGCATGGTCACCGAGGCGATGTCGCAGGTGCTGGGCGACCGCGTCATCGGGATCTGCGATTCACCGGTGGGGCTGGTGCGGCGGGCGGCCCGCGCGGCAGGCGCGGACCCGGACCGGGTGGCATACGACTACATCGGCCTCAACCACCTCGGCTGGCTGCGGTCGTTGACCCTCGACGGTGCCGAGCTGCTGCCGCGGCTGCTGACCGACGAAGCCGCGCTGGGCTCCTTCGAGGAGGGCCGGCTCTTCGGCGCCGACTGGCTGCACACCCTGGGGGCGCTCCCCAACGAGTACCTGCACTACTACTACTTCCGCCGCGAGACCCTCGACTCCGTACGGGCCGCCAAGGAGACCCGCGGCGAATTCCTCGATCACCAGCAGGGCGGTTTCTTCGAGCGGGCCGCGGCGGCGGGCGGGCCCCAGGCGGCGTACGAGCTGTGGGAGCGGACGCGGCGGGAGCGCGAGGAGACGTACATGGCGGAGAGCCGGGAGGCGAGCGGCGGGTGGCAGCGCGACAGCCATGACCTGGAGGGCGGCGGCTACGACCGGGTCGCGCTGGCCCTGATGCACGCCATCGCCGGCGACCGCGGCACCCGGCTGATCCTCAATGTCCGCAACGGGTCGACGGTGCCGCAGCTGGCACCGGACGCCATCGTGGAAACGGTGTGCGAGGTGACGTCGCAGGGGGCCCGCCCACTGCCGTGTGCGCCGCTGCGCGAGGACCAGTTGGGGCTGATGCTGCAGGTCAAGGCGGTGGAGCGGGCGGCGGTGGAGGCCGCGACGTTCAAGGACCGCGGCGCGGCGCTGCGGGCACTGGCGCTGCATCCGCTGGTGGACTCCCCCGCGGTGGCCGCCCGCATCCTGGAGCGGGCGGCCGGGGAGGGGTAGGGACCGGCGTCCGTCCGGACGGCACGCAGGATGCGGTCCCTGTGCCGTCCCGCCGGCAGGCCCCGGCCGGCTAGTGGCCGCGCTGGATCCATTCCTCCAGGTGCGGGGCCTCGTCCCCGATGGTCGTCGGATCGCCGTGCCCCGTACGGACCTCGGTCCTCGGCGGCAGGGTCAGCAGCCGGTCGCGGATCGAGTCGATGATCGTGGGGAAGTCGGAGAAGGACCGGCCGGTGGCGCCGGGGCCGCCCTGGAAGAGGGTGTCGCCGGTGAAGACGGTGCCGAGGTCGGGCGCGTAGAGGCAGACCGCGCCCGGTGCGTGCCCCGGTGTGTGCAGCACGGTCAGATCCGTACCGGCGATGGTCATCACCTGCCCGTCGGACAGGTGCGCGTCGGGGGCGGAGTCGGGGTGGGTCTGCTTCCAGAGCGGCAGGTCGTCGGGGTGCAGATGGATCAGTGCGCCGGTGCGGGCGGCCAGCGCCGGGGCGGCGTCGATGTGGTCGTTGTGGGCGTGGGTGCAGATGATCGCGCGGAGCGTCCGGCCGCCGAGGGCCGCCAGGATGGCCTCGGCGTCGTGCGCCGCGTCGATGACGACCGCCTCGACGTCGTCGCCCACGATCCAGACATTGTTGTCGACGTTCCAGGTGCCGCCGTCGAGGGAGAAGGTCCCCGAGGTGACCAGGTGATCGATGCGCGCCGTCATCAGAGCGTCACCACCGAGCGCAGGACATCGCCCGCGTGCATCCGCTCGAAGGCCTGCTCGATGTCCTCGATGCCGATGGTCTCGGTGACGAACGCGGCAAGGTCGATCCGCCCCTGCTGATGCAGATCGATCAGCATCGGGAAGTCGCGGGAGGGCAGACAGTCGCCGTACCAGGAGGACTTGAGGGCGCCGCCGCGCCCGAACACGTCCAGGAGGGGAAGTTCCAGGGTCATGTCCGGGGTGGGGACACCCACCAGGACGACGGTTCCGGCGAGGTCGCGGGCGTAGAAGGCCTGTTGGTACGTCTCGGGCCGGCCGACCGCCTCGATGACGACATCGGCGCCGAAGCCGCCGGTCAGCTCGCGGATCGCCGCGACGGGGTCGGTAGTACGGGAGTTGACGGTGTGGGTGGCGCCCATGGAGCGGGCCGTCGTCAGCTTCCGGTCGTCGATGTCCACCGCGATGATCTTCGCCGCCCCTGCCAGCCGCGCGCCCACGACGGCGGCGTCGCCCACCCCGCCGCAGCCGATGACCGCGACGGAGTCGCCGCGCCCCACACCGCCGGTGTTGATGGCCGCGCCGATGCCCGCCATCACCCCGCAGCCCAGCAGCCCGGCGACGGCCGGCGAGACCTCGGGGTCGACCTTGGTGCACTGCCCGGCGGCGACCAGCGTCTTGTCGGCGAACGCTCCGATGCCCAGCGCGGGGCTCAGCTCGGTGCCGTCCTTCAGGGTCATCTTCCGCTGCGCGTTGTGCGTGTCGAAGCAGTACTGCGGACGCCCGCGCAGACACGCCCGGCACGCCCCGCACACCGCACGCCAGTTGAGGACGACGAAGTCCCCTGGCGCCACATCCGTCACACCCGCCCCGACCGACTCCACCACGCCCGCCGCCTCATGCCCCAGCAGGAACGGGAACTCGTCGTTGATCCCGCCCTGCTTGTAGTGCAGATCGGTGTGGCACACCCCGCACGCCTGGATCTTCACCACGGCCTCTCCGGGGCCGGGATCCGGCACCAGGATCGTCTCCAGCCGGACCGGTTCGTTCTTCCCCGGCGCAATGACGCCGCGCACTTCCTGTGCCATGAACAGCCCCTCTCAAAGATCACCTGGGGACCACTGTGGCGCATGGCGACCGAGCCGTGCCATACCGCATGCGGGTGCGGTATGGCCGGGGAGGAGGTCCGCTCGGCCAGGTGGCGGACGGGCGGCGGCGTCCGCCGGGCCCCGGGTTCACCAGCGCGGCACCGTGGGCTTCACCCACCCCGGATCCGCCACCCGCATCGCCGCCGCATCATCACGGGAGCGATATCCGCCGTCGTCCTCCAGCCAGCGGCGGTGCAGCGCGGCGAGCCGGTCCCGGTCGAGGTCGATGCCCAGGCCCGGGGCGTCGCCGACGGCCAGGCGGCCGTCGCGGAAGGTGTGGCGCTCGGTGAGGACGTCCTCGGTCTGCCACGGGTAGTGGGTGTCGCAGGCGTGGTCGAGGCGGGGGACGGTCGCCGCGACCTGGGTCATGGCGGCGAGGCTGATGCCCAGGTGGGTGTTGGAGTGCAGGGACAGGCCGACGCCGAAGGTGCGGCAGATGGCGGCCAGTTCGCGGGTGCGGTGCAGGCCGCCCCAGTAGTGGTGGTCGCAGAGCACGACCTGGACGGCGTCGCGGGTGAATGCCTCGGGGATCTCGTCGAAGCTCGTCACGCACATGTTGGTGGCCAGGGGGAGGCCCTCCCGTCGCCCGCCACCGCCCCCGCCGGACGGGTTTCGCCCCGTACCTTTCAACGCGGCGGCCACCTCCGCCATCCGGGCGGTGCCGCTCACCGGGTCCTCCAGGTATTCCAGGACATCGCGCAGCTCGTGCGCCACCTGGAGCGAAGTCGGCACGCTCCAGGCTCCGTTGGGGTCGATACGCAGCGGCCGGCCGGGGAATGCGGCGGCCAGCGCCCGGACCGCCGCGATGTCCTGCGCGGGCTCGAAGACGCCGCCCTTGAGCTTGAAGGACGTGAAGCCGTAGGTGTCGGCGAAGCGGCGGGCCTGCGCGACGATGCCGGCCGGGTCGAGCGCCGCGCCCCAGTCGTCGGGCTCGCCGCGGCCGCCCGGGTGTGCGTCCCACCGGTAGAAGAGGTACGCGCTGTATTCGACGCGGTCCCGGACCTTGCCGCCCAACAGGGCGTGCACCGGCAGACCGGTGGCGCGACCCCAGGCGTCCAGACAGGCCACCTCGAAGCCGGAGACCACCGACAGGCGCAGTTTGCCGGCGGTCTGCGCGCCACGCAGTCCGCCGGCGTCGACGGCGTCGGCACCGGTTGCGGCGGACGACTCCCCGCACACCTGCGCGGCGAGCTCGGGCAGCCCGTTCAGATCCGTGACCGTACGGCCGACGAGCGCGGTCGCCAACGGGCGGGCCAGGTCGAGGTACTTGGTGTCGCCGTAGGTCTCACCGAGCCCGGCGACGCCGCCTTCCGTCACCACCTCGACGATCAGCCGGGGGGTGTACGGCTGGTGTACGCCCTGCGTGTTGAGCAGGGGCGGATCGGCCACCAGGACCGGGGTGAGCCGGACCTCGGTGATGGTGAGGCTGTCCACGGGGTGACTCCTGCACGGTCGAGGGCCATGGGCGGTCGTTCATGGGGCGCCATAAGGGGTGTTCGTATATGTGGGTGCAGTCCGTATATGAATCCGGAGCGTAAGGAGCCCGCGCAGTGGACGTCAACACCCCACCCCCATAAGGCTTTACCAACCATTTAATCTTCGCGCGTAGATACAGAATTGGCGGCTCTGTTAGACACCTACCTGAATGCCGTTCTGATTCTGTCCATGTCATCCGAAGGAGCCGCGCATGCCCCGTCCCGCCCCCTTCCGTCGCCTCTCCCGTCGCGCCCGCCTCGGCGCCGCGACGGTCGCCGCGCTCGTCACCGGCACCGCCGTCTTCGGCATCGGCCAGGCGACCGCCGAGCACTCGGTCCCCCGCACCGACAAGGAGATTCCCAATCTCACCCGGGTGCAGGACCAGATCACGGCGTACTACGGCGACACGGTGACGGCCGACGGCCAGCACTACGCCTCCCCGCGCAGCAACTACGCCCGCCAGGTCCGCGGCATCGAGGCCAAGGCCCGCAGCTACCTGACCAAGGAACTCGCGAAGCCCGCCGCCCGCTCCGGCAAGCACACCAGGCCCGCCATCGTCCTGGACATGGACGACACCACCCTGCTCACGTACAACTACGAGCTCCAGGTGGGCTTCCACTTCACCCCGGAGAGCCAGGACAAGTACCTCGCCACGACCGACATGGACCCGGTCTTCGGCATGAACCGGCTCGTCAACTGGGCGCACAGCAAGGGCGCCGAGGTCTTCTTCCTCACCGGCCGCAAGGAGGCGCAGCGCGAGTGGAGCGTGCGCAACCTGAAGAACGTCGGTTACGGGGTGCCGCTGGACCTCACGCACGTCTACCTGAAGAACAAGGAAAACCCGCCGCCGTACCTCCCCTGCGGCGCGGACTGCACGACCACCGAGTTCAAGTCGGGCACCCGTCAGCACATCGAGTCCCTCGGCTACCACATCGTCGCCAACTTCGGGGACCAGTACAGCGACCTGAACGGCGGCTTCGGCGACCGCACCTTCAAGATGCCGAACCCGATGTACTACCTGCCTTAGCCGCAGGCCGCGGGCGTCCGGGGGCGGTCAGTGCCTCTTGGGGAGCGGCACGCGCATCAGGTCCTGGGCGACGGTGAGTTCGCCGGTGAACCCCGCTGCGCGTGCCTGCCGCTCGAACTCGTCCGGGTCGGCGTAGCGCTGCGAGAAGTGGGTCAGGACGAGATGGCGTACGCCCGCATCCCGGGCCACGCCAGCGGCCTGTCCGGCCGTCAGGTGACCGTGGTCGATGGCCAGTTGGATGTCCTCGTCCAGGAAGGTCGACTCGATGACGAGCATGTCCACGCCCGCCGCCAGCGCGTACGCCCCCTCGCACAGCCGGGTGTCCATCACGAAGGCGAACTTCTGGCCGGGCCGCAGTTCGCTGACCTCTTCGAGGCGGACGCCGTTCAGCTCGCCGGTGCGCTGCAGGCGGCCGATGTCGGGGCCGGTGATGCCGTGCTCGGCCAGCCGGTCGGGCAGCATCCGCCGGGTGTCCGGCTCCACCAGGCGGTAGCCGTACGACTCGACCGGGTGGGAGAGCTTGCGCGCCTCCAGGGCGTACGACTTCGAGCGGTCCAGCTCGCCGTCCTCGGCCACCGGGCGCGCCTTGAGCCGGACCGTCTCGCGGTAGGCGGTGGCGTACCGCAGCCGGTCGAAGAAGCGCTGGCCACTGGCCGGATAGTGGGCGGTGACGGGGTGCGGCACCCGGTCCAGGTTGATCCGCTGGATCACCCCGGCCAGGCCCAGCGAGTGGTCACCGTGGAAGTGCGTGACACAGATCCGGTTGAGGTCGTGCGCGGCGACCCCGGCGCGCAGCATCTGGCGCTGGGTGCCCTCACCGGGGTCGAAGAGCACCCCCTGGCCGTCCCATCGCAGCAGATAGCCGTTGTGGTTGCGGTGCCGGGTGGGGACCTGGCTGGCGGTGCCGAGGACGACCAGTTCACGTACGGACATGGCTGGTTATCCGGGAGGCCACTGGAGGCCGCGGCCGCCCAGGACGTGCAGGTGTGCGTGGAAGACGGTCTGGCCGGCGCCGGCGCCGGTGTTGAAGACGACCCGGTAGCCCCTGTCCTCGCACTTGTCCTCGGCGGCGACCTCGCGCGACTCGCGCAGTATGTCGGCGATGACCTGCGGTTCGGCGGCGGCGAGGGCCGCGGCGTCCGGGTAGTGCACCTTGGGGATCACCAGGACGTGGGTCGGGGCCTGGGGGTTGATGTCGCGGAACGCGACGGTGGTCTCGGTCTCCCGGACGATGGTCGCGGGCACCTCCCCCGCCACGATCTTGCAGAACAGGCAGTCGGCCTGCGGTTCTCCCGCCACCGGTGGGCTCCCTCGAGGTCGCGCCGTGTGCGCCGTACGCACACGTCGTACGCACCGTGCGTACGGCCTCGGATGCTACCGGGCGGCGGCCCGATCACCCGGTCGCGGGGCCCGGGGATCACTAAGCTGGCCCGGCAGACGCTTATCGCCCACAACCAGGAGCTATCCACCATGGCAACCACACGCACCGCCAAGACCCACTGGGAAGGCAACCTCCTGGAGGGCAAGGGCACCGTCGCCCTGGAGTCCTCCAAGGTCGGTACGTACGACGTGAACTGGCCCGCCCGCGCGGAGCAGCCGAACGGCGTCACCAGCCCCGAGGAGCTGATCGCGGCGGCCCACTCCTCCTGCTACTCCATGGCGTTCTCCCACGGCCTGGCGGGCAAGGGGTACACGGTCGCCGCGCTCGACACCCAGGCCGATGTCACCTTCCAGCCGGGCGAGGGCATCACGGGCATCGTGCTGACCGTCCGCGCGAGCGTCCCGGGCCTGTCCGAGGAGGAATTCCAGGCGGCCGCCGAGGACGCCAAGAAGAACTGCCCGGTGAGCCAGGCGCTGGCGGGGGTCAAGAACATCACGCTGGATGCGCAGCTCGTCTGACACATCGTGAGGTGAGGTGAACGGCGGTGGGGGGGGGCGGGGGGGGGGGCCCGGGGGGGGGCGGCGCCGGGAAGGAGGGTGAGGGGGGGGCGGGGTGGGAGGGGGGGCGGGGGGAGGGAGGGTGGGGGA